>JBNJLU010000355.1:0-2506 GCA_050591185.1 Candidatus Nitrosocosmicus sp. | reverse complement strand
TATCCTTTTTATCCGCTTCCTTCTTCCGAATACAGGTCACACTTTAGCAGTGATGACAACAAGCTATAATTCTACCTAATTTTGGGATAGGCTCTTAATTAATAATGGAACCGGTATACGATAAAATAATGTTTATGAAAAAAATTGGTTGGTTGCAAGTGACTAGGCAAATGCATATTTGGAAAAGATCATTTTAAAAGACTGATATTTGGGACCCGTAACATATCTTTTACTGAACCCCTTGGCCCAGTCTAACTGCTAGCATTTATCGATAACATAACAATATCAGAAATTTGTTATATATATTGAATTATCAATTAAGCATAGAGAAAAGTTCTAATGTACTTCATTAGCATCTATTTCAGTAACTGTTATAGTTAACCCATAATTATCTGATTTTTAAAGATTAACAATATATCCACAACTACACAGGAATCAAAAAAAACATTATATGGTGAATCCTTCTTTTTCTTTATTGTATATGTATCGTCTACCTTGCCATACTATGGGTTTAGTTTTTCCATGAAACAACAAAGGTGCAGTGATGTACAGACATGCAACAACTACAAAAATCGATGCAAAAACGATTCCAAATGAATACAGCAGTGTTATCCCATATTTTTTACATTTTAATGAATATAATGTAAACATCATTGCACATGGTACTAAATTAAGCACTATCAAATAAAAATGCAAATGAAAAGGAATTGCCATTATAGGTGCAGAAAGCAATTTTTCAAATGAAATCAATAAAGTAACAGGCAGCAGAACAAACGGTAACGTGGTAGCAAAAAAGATGACAAGTAGGTTTAAAATAACTTTAAGTTTGTTTTTCATTACAAGCGGGGCCAGAGTTCTTCCTATTCCATTCCAGACTGTTTTTAGGTCGTCTGCCCAGATAGTAAACACCATTTCCTTTAGCCTGACAATTTTAAGGTTATATCCACTTTTTTTAATAAGTATTCCAAGTGCTTTATCTTCCTGTATTCCATCGCAAACAGATTCAAAGGTACCTACACTCACAAAAACCTTTCTCTTCATCAGAATGAAACTTCCGACAAGATAGGCAATCTTTGATTTTGGATTGTTTACCTCATGGTTATTGATACCAAATAACACCTTGACAAAGTCCCACAATGGTATAGTAACCTTTGACCAAAAATTGGTCAGTTTTTCTGAAGAAGGTGTGTGCCGGTTAATACATCTAAACCCTCATCTTGCATATATAAAACCGATTGCAGTACTACATCTTTTTTTACATAATTGGTATCTGCATCCGTAAAAAGTAAAATGTCCCCTGTACTTTGCAGATAGCCTTGCTGGGATGCCCATGTCTTACCCGCCCAATTCCGAGGTTTGTCTTTTAGCGAAACAATCTTTAGTTTATCTACTTGCAATCCTGTTGTTTTATGATGTAAGTTGTTGTTTTTCATGTCGTTCATAATTTTTAATGTACTGTCTGCTGAGTTATCATCCACAGCAATTATCTCAAAATTAGGGTAGTCTTGTGATAACAAAGATAATAAACACCTTTCAATATGTTCTTCCTCATTTCTTGCTGGAACTATCATGCTAACAGATGGTAATTCTTCGGATAGACTCTCTGCGGTGCGAGAATTGTCATTTATTTTGTTGCCTTCAGCCCCATTTTTATACACATTGTATCCATTCTCAACAACAGTAGTAAGGTATTTACCATATTCCTTTGCCTTTGATTTTCGCATGGGTTGAAACCCGCTATATCTATTGAGCCCTGATTCTATTATTGGTACCGATGAATGGGGCCCGAAAAAGAGAAAACACAGATATGAACATGAAAAAATTGTTATGATAAAAAATATCACAAATAATATCATTTCCATGCCAAAACCTAAAAAATTACCTATTGTTTATCCCCAATTTAAAATAAATGGCATATTGGATATTTGCTTTGCTATCAGCATTGAAAATAAGGTAGCATATAGAATAAACATATGCTGCTGTTTTCAAATGAACTATTAGTCTATAAGATAAATCTAATCATTGCTGCCAAAATGTTTGTCAACCGTGAAACATATGTACAAGAGGTGGATACCAAAGTAAATGGCGAAGGATGTGAATTGACTTATTCCAATGATGAATCAGACTTGCTATTTTATTCACCAACTAGTTTTTTCTACTAATTCCTTTTTGAGTTGCAGTTTCTATGAGATGTAAAATTTTTATAAAAAACAGCCAAGAAAATGCAAGATGGCCATCCATCGTATCTGCACTTTCCAAAGCTAAAGACGACATGGTGGCTATAAAACCGCAAAAACTGACTGCAACAAGTAAGGAAAATTGCGGATCCCAACTCAAATAAAATGATAATGCTAAAAACACACTTAAAACAAAATATCCTATAATATTGACAATAATTACATCTGACCTGCTTTGTTGCCTAATTATGAAAATCGTTTTTTGATGATTCCTTCTTAACATTATAATTCGGAATTCGTTAACCACCAACGCTCACCTTTAACTAAAA
>JBNJLU010000354.1:0-2520 GCA_050591185.1 Candidatus Nitrosocosmicus sp. | reverse complement strand
ATCTAAAGCAGTTCTATTAGAATTGATTGTAACAACATGCCGTGTCATTATCTGACTCACAATTTCTTGCACAACAGGTTTTGAAACAATTAATAATAAAAGATTTCCCAAGACAACCAAAACAACCCAGTTGAAAGGCTAGGCTAATTTAATGTGTCATACAAAAGATTTAAAAATGTTAAGGTAAAACAATACCATATAAATGGAATCCAAGAATGTCTTTAGCAAAATAATAAGCATCATTCGACTTATCAGAGCTTCTAGAAAACACAAAGTTACAGCTTAAAGCGGTAATAAATCCAGGACTATCAAATAAAAATATTTTTTGTAACTATAAACACGAATATAGGTTATTTAATTAAGTATGAATTATTTATAGAATATAAATAATTAAAATAGTATAGACACTAACAAAGGTTTAACATTAAGAAATATTCTTAAAAAAAAGAAAAAGTTTTTAGATTACCTGCCATGGCCTTGTAGCAAAAGTTACACCAAGTCCTGCAGCAATTATTATACTTTGATATATAATGTTATTCCATGGAATTGGTTTTAATATAGCTTCTCCCACTACCTGAACTGTTTGTCCTGGACCTAATCCTGGGCCGACTCCTGCAAGATTTAGTTGAGTGTGTACGTGATATATGCCAGGTTCTAAAGCTTTAGCTTCTAGTCTATATGGAATTGTTTCTTGTGGTCCAACTTCAATTATATTACCTGGAGGGTCTCGGCTAATAAACTCCCATCTGTTACCCGCATTTGTAGACTCACTGAAAATTGAAATCCATCCTCTCATATCCCTATTAACCAGACTTTGAAGTTCCCCAGTAACGACTATGGTATCGCCAGTATTAACAGACTGTGCTGAAAACGCTTCATTGTTGATCCTAACGAACCTACTTTGAAGTTGTGCTTGTACACCATGACCTTCAGCATTTGGTATCAATGTCATCATCATACCTAAAACTGATGCAGTTCCAGCAATTACGGTTACAACTAAAAACACCATAGCGGATTTGTTGCCGCTTTTCATATTCATCTAGGCTTTCAACTAAAAACATAGATAAAAAGTTTACTATAATAAAATCCAAAATACAATATAATTTTTAATCTGGTCAAAAACAACAGACGCTTGGTGGTGTTAATCATTCAAATGCAATATTATCTGAATATCTAACAATTACCTTTTATGCAAAGTATAAGTATTATCATAATAATATATACAAAGAGTAGAGATATTGAGTCAGGACATCAATTCCAAGCATGACAACGACCAAGGGAACATCCTATGTGATTTTTGCGGAAACGTTATTGAAGCCTGTATGTGCGTTTGCCCTTATTGTGGAATTAGAGATAAATGTGAATGTTGTCTTCATGATGCAGCAACTGGCGGATAAATTATAATGGATATGTTCTAAACTATAATAATAACAAAAGCCCATATATTAAATACAAATAATGGAAAATTCTAGAGAATTCGTTTCTTGGGTTATTGGTGGACCTCAAGGAAGTGGGGTTGATTCTGCATCGCACATTTTTTTGAAATCTATTACAATGGCCGGTTTGCATGTGTTTGGCAAAAGGGAATATTATTCCAACATAAAAGGAGAACACAGTTATTTTTCTGTAAGAGTTTCAAACAGACCAATAAGATCCCATGTAGATGAAATAGACATTTTGGTCACATTTGACGCCGAGACGGTGGTAAGGCACTCACCTTATTTGACAAATAAAGGAGTATTGATATTCGATCCGGAAATTAAAGGAAAAAAGATTGAGGATATTCATACTTTAGATTTCTCATCTAAAAAAAGAATAAGCAAAATATTGCATGACAATAACAAATCTTTCGATTTCATTGGAATACTAGAGAATTTGAAGGAAAGAAATGTATTTTTAATAGAACTGCCTTATTTTGAACTAATTAAAGATTTTTCTGAAAAAATTAACGACCACTCTTTAAGCAAACTAGCGAGGATAACTAATGTAATGTCTTTAGCTGCTTCGTTAGCAATATTGGACTTTGACACAAAGAAAATGGAAAACGGAATTCGATCAATTTTTTCAAACAAGCCGAAAATAGCAGAAATTAATGTAGATGCAGCAAATTACTCGTATAACTACATCAAGTCTAAATATGCAGATATTCCTGAAAGATTCCCCAAAAAACTAGTGTATGAAAAAACAGACAATAGCGACAATGATATTATTGTTGCACAAGGAAGCCAAACATCACCTCTTGGAAAAATAGTAGCAGGTTGCAGGTTTCAAACATATTATCCAATTACACCTGCAACAGATGACAGCGAATATTTGGAATCTAATCAAATAATAAATCAAACAGACAATGGTAATGGCTCAGTTGTTGTAATTCAAACCGAAGATGAAATATCTGCAATCGCCATGGCTATAGGGGCATCTTTAACTGGGGTTCGCAGTTGTACAACCACTTCAGGACCAGGATTTTCACTAATGGCAGAAGCTTTGGGATGGGCTGGAATTAACGAAGTACCTCTAATT
>JBNJLU010000353.1:0-2528 GCA_050591185.1 Candidatus Nitrosocosmicus sp. | reverse complement strand
GTTATAAATTGCACCTGAGACACACAGTAAAAGAGTCAAATCAGGACTAAGACGTTCTGCCTTATTATTAACAATTACAAGCCTATCACCATCCATATCAAACGCAAATCCAAGATTTAATTTATTTAATTTAACTAACTCCCTCAACTCATCTAAATTGTCAGAAGTTGGGTCTAGGCCTCTTGAAGAAAAACCAAACTGATCATTTATGCTCAAGTATTTTATTTTATATAGTTGGAACAACCTATTGACATAATTACAGGCAGCACCCCCTCCTAAATCAAAACCAACCCTAAAATCAGATTTCGCATTATTAGAAATTGGAACATAATGCGTTATATCGTCCAAATAGGTTGAATGAATTTTATGATATTCGCCAGCACCAGAATACCCATGGATGGTATTTTTTAACATAAGATTTAATTCCTCTTCAAACAACCCTCTCCCATTAACCAATAGTTTTAAACCATTCCATTCCATTGGATTATGAGAAGCGGTAATCATTATTGAGCCACCGTATTTTCTGGATTCTCGGAATAATACAGGAGTAGGCGCTATACCCAAATCATAAACGTCTATTCCCTGCTCCAAAAGACAACCAATCACACTATCACAGATAATTTTTCCAGAGTGTCTACTGTCTCTAGCAATAACACAAGATAATTGATCAAAATTATCATGAATATATGAACTAAAAAGTCTTGATAATCTGCTTATTTCCTGAAGGCTGAGATCGTCTCCAAATATTCCCCTAATTCCCGAAATAGAAACCTTCACAAAGTCAGTATAATAAATTCATTAATTTATTTTAATTGGAGGAAAATAATAAAAATACAGACTAGGAAAAACGTGAACCTGTCAATATAACTTCGCATTGTTCACAGATACTTTTATCGATATTTGGTTCAATACTGTGATGCACATCACAAATAATAAAAGTATAGCGCATATAATTACACAATTGAATGAATTTAGTCATAGTACTTGGCGCATATGCTTTATTCATAGAAAGATCCTTAGTTATATCACTTATCATTTTCATTACTTCAAAATTGTTTTCTAATTTTGTTACTAAAGACAAATCGCCTCTTGTTCCTCGTATATAATTACTAACAGCGGCTTGAGTAATACCTAATAGTTTAGCGACAGTTTCTTCTTTAAGGTTATAATCTTGAATTAATTTTTTGGATAAAATTGCGCGAATAGCGGGAATCAAAGACTTGGATTCAATTTCAGAAGGCAACAGCATATAAAATTTTTGAATTTCTTATTATATAAGCATTGTTAATTTAAAAAACTAAAACATAAAAAATATTTGGGTGATATGGAATTAGCCCTCTTCCCAGCCTTTATCAAAAACACCGTTTTTATGTAAAGGAACTGGCTGGCCTGAGGTATATTCTAAAGGTCTCATCCAGAAAATAGCATGAGTTGGACAAACACCTACACATGCACCATCAGATATGCATCTTTCTGGATAAAAGACAAATGCTTTGCCTCGTTTCCAACCTTCAACTGGTTTAACACGAAGTACATCGGGACCTAACGCGGTACAAATCTCTACACAAAGTGCACACCCAATGCATCTTTGTTCATCAACATCTGGAAGTATAGCAATTGGCATCTAATAATTCACTAATCGTTTTGTAACAATAAAACTATTTAAACTATCTGTCAATATCAAAACAGTGTTATATAGAGAAATAAAATCTGGATGTGCTCTATTTTTTAGCACGCATTGTATCTACTTGACCACTATGGAGCCAATCTTTTAACTCATCATGTGATGGCTTTGCATCGTGTTTTCCCTGCAAGTGAAGATGAAGCAACACATAATTTACTTGATTCAATAAAACCTTGTTATCCTCGTCGCCTTTACGAGCCTTTGTTTTTAAGTCTTGTGGAACGGTTCCCCACCACTCCTCGAATGTTCTTACCATTGAAAAATCAGCGCTAAGTTACTTTATAAATATTTTGAAAGGTTAATGAATAAAACTATACTAAAATGTTAATTGTGTATTAAATTACATAATTACATAATTACAACATCAAAATAAAAATACATATACCAAATGCTTATTACAAAAATTTTATATTATGACTTTTTCCGTTTCAGATGTTATTAATGCCCAAAAAGAATTAAACAAATTTCGCCTAAATAATAATACGGATCACGAAAGATTTATTTTTCCATTTCTTTGCGGTTCATATTTTACCTACAGAAAAATTGATGTCATAAGAATATTCACAATAGCAAAAACAATATCAGAAAACCCAACATATTTAGATGCAGGATGCGGTTATGGTGACTTTTTAGAAAAAATTAGGGAGTACATACCTAACGCAGAAGGTATTGAGAAAAGTGCAGAAATATTTTACAGTGTAGGAAAAGTTAAGCCCGACTATATAAAAATTGCTGATGCATACAACGGCATTGACAAAAAATATGATATAGTATTTGTTGGATGGATGGAACCAGGGGTTGACTACAGAGACCAAATATCAGAATCTGCAAAATGCATAATTAC
>JBNJLU010000352.1:0-2555 GCA_050591185.1 Candidatus Nitrosocosmicus sp. | reverse complement strand
CATTCACAATATTAAATTGTTTACATGGCAACATAAATCTGGCACATATTATTTTACAATAAATTTTTTACATTGGTAAAATAACTAATTTTAAAAATACATAAAGAAAACCAATACTAAAAAGTATAAGTTATAGATCAGACATACCAAACTTATGGTAACATGAGTTACATTTGAATTTTTCTTTTCCGGGATTGCTAGATATTACATCCAGTTGCCCTTTCGTCCTACAATTTGGGCACTTTCCATAAATCGTTTTTTTCGTATTCCTATAAATTAATAGACACCATATAAGTTCTCCTATCAATAACACAGAGACGAATCATACAAAACCAATATGTGTCCATACAATATTCTCTTTTTTAATAATATTTACGCCATGGCCAGTTTTTTAATAAAACCATAAATCATGAGGTATAAGTCATGTTGGCTATAACATGACTTCAAACGTAGTTGAGGATTAAAAATTCAATTTTATCAGCACATAGATAAAACAGGTCAATTCAGGCTTTTTTATTGTTAAGATGTAACTCCTAAAGCATAATTTGTCATTATTCTCGGTTTCTTTAAATCATATGCCTTTGGGGGCATTTTTTGGAACGATAAAATCCTATATTTCAATTGTACAGTCCTTATTGGTCTTTAATTTACATTTTATATCATGTCTCCAACTACCATTATAAAATATTTGAAGGTGATTTATTCCGTCTGTCTCCCTCTGTATTCTTCTGGTGCCATTTTCCGGATTAGATGATCCCTTTCTTTTATCAAAAGTCTCTATGAATTTTTTCATATATTTATTATATGCCTCCCTGTCTTATAAAAATTATATGATTGATTTTTTCAATGAAAATACCTATAAAAGTATGTTTTACCATATTGCAGTTTCTTACACAAATATTCAGGTTTTTATGACGCCATAGACTGTCAAGATCTCCACTCCAATTTCGATCATAAAATTATAATCATGGATATTTTTAATGTTTAGATGTTTGTTTCTTTTGCTTAGGTATAACATCTTTGATATATATATGCATATTCAACAACCCTGTAACGCATTTCAATATAAAAGTTGTGATTTAAATCTTTTAAGCAGTAACATATAAAAAAACTAATTCGCATCTAAAGCAATTTATTGTTTATTGTTTCCTAAATATTGATTGATTTGTTTTACAGGAAATAAAACTAGATATAAACCAATTACCTAATTAGGATATCTTTACTATTTACCATCCCAAACCAGATATCGAATTAATCAAATATGCGAAATTACAACCATGTTACACACAACAAAACACCAATAAAATACAGTTCTTTTGTTGGTATCTAACAAAAAAAAGTATCGCCTAATTCAATTAACACATCTGAATCGACAGGATATGCAATACATAATTCAATGGCAGCATATTAACCACATAATAGCAACTATGACTACCAATGGAAATCTAAGTTATGAAATACAGACATAGAAAAGTACGTAGTAACCATTTTTTAACTTTAATAAACATTGCAAACATACAAGATCTTAATATTTTAAAAAAACTATGACAGGATGCCAATTTGATTGGTTTGTTTTTGTTCCATTGTTATGTTTCGAATGTATTTTGCCATTATCTTTAGGGCTTTATTATAATGGCATGAACTAAAGTATTATCCTATCCAATAATATATAATAAACACATCACATACAGTATAGCAGTAAAATAATCTTGCAAAATTGGGACGATGAATTTAAAGAGATTATGCAGAGAAAAATGAAAACATATAGAGAAAGAAGGAACAACAATGGAGCAAATTCCATGTCAAATAAAGAAAGATATCCCAATGCACCCATTACGTTAACTGATTTTAATTTCAATGAATCTGTTCACAAATATCCTTTACTAATTGTAGACTTTTGGGCAGCATGGTGTGGTCCTTGTAGGATGGTCTCCCCAGTCATTGATCAATTATCAAGTGAGCTTGCAGGTAAAGCAGTGTTTGGAAAACTAAATGTGGATGACAATACAAACACATCCAATGTACTTGGGATACAAAGCATTCCTACAATTGTAGTATTTAAAAACGGTCAAGCAGTAGACAGGATTATTGGTGCAATGACAAAATCACAGCTGATCTCCAAAATTTCCCCCCATATTTGAAAAACGGCTAGACCACAATTCAAAATGGTTTGATAAAGAAAATTTCAACTAAATGTAACGTTATCTCTATCTTTGGATTAAAACAGCTAGTTATCCTATTTGTATATTTATGAAAAATAGAAAATAGAGTTTTATTAAATATATCTATCCATATGAAAAGAATCAGTTCTCTAAAAAACAATAATTTTCAAGACAAATAATATCAATGTGCTGAATATAGTTCCGAGGCTTAATATCTTTAAGCATTTCTCATAAAGTTTAGTTTTCTCCAAGTTTATCTTTTTTCTTTTATATGTTTTATAGGGGCGAGAAAGTCTTATTTCCAGATAACTCAGGATAAACGGAATAAAAGACAACAACAAAGCAGAATCCGCAATAGAGTTAGTCTGAATAACAAATCCAGCAGCAAAAGGT
>JBNJLU010000351.1:0-2560 GCA_050591185.1 Candidatus Nitrosocosmicus sp. | reverse complement strand
GGCCAGGCTAAAAAAGTAATGATGGGACTATGGGGCATGGGGCAGCTATCGTTAACCAAAATATTTGTTGTAGTTGATTATGATATAAATGTCCATAACATGGATGAGGTTATATGGGCTATCACCACTAGAGCCGATCCTAAGCGTGATACTGTTATAATAGAAAACACACCTACAGATACTCTTGATCCGGCATCCCCTTTTGTTAACCTTGGCTCTAAAATGGGTATTGATGCCACTACAAAGTGGAAAGAAGAGGGTTATCAAAGAGAAATTCAAGAAGAGGTGAAAGTTGATGAAGAAACAAAAAGAATGGTTGATGATAAGTGGTCAGAATATGGATTTGATTTAACAACATGAGACATACCAACTCTTTGTATGCTGTTTTATTTCTTTTGCATTTGAGGAATTAAATGATTCTGTTTTTATAGGCTCTGTCAAACTTAACGGTTTTAGCATTAAGTAAAAGTCAACTGATGATTATTTCTATTAACTATTTCGGTAGATATTGTTTTTTTATTGTAGTGGTGGCTCTCTCATGTTCTGAAAGGTTGATGGCTCTCTAATGGATATACTTTTTTTATATGAGCGCTCCGTATATTCTATTTTATTCTCTTAGTTCTGAAAACACATAGAGTGAATATTTTACAGAACCTATTTAAAGAACCTTTATATCTCAGCGATCTGAATGAAGATATAATTAGAAAGATAATGTCTAGAAAAGACAAAATCAGAAATAACAATCTACAGGTAAAAGCAGAAAAATGTGAAAGCCTTGATGATGGAACATTTGCATTTTTAAAATGGATGAATTGCAAGTCTTTTATTGCTGCAGATGATAATTATACCCAAAATCCACCGCTAATACTAAAACACATAAATTTTCCTTATGTTACGCAAGTTAAAATTTTTGACAGGTGCTTAAATTCTGATATATTGGTGGACATTGTAGATGGGGTTCCGCTTTGTAAAAGATGTATAACTGATGATTGTTCACACATTGGTTTTACAATTTGTCTTAAACAATTAATTGATAGGGAAGGATTTGAAACAGATGAAGATATTTTAAAGTAAACTTTTAAATGTTATTGTATCTTTGGATTCATAGAAATACTGCTTTTTACCCACGTTTTATGTGCAATAATCATAATTACAATAATCAAACCTTATTTTGTTCATATGATGGTTGTAATTTATTATCATTTCATTGTAATTGATTAAGTCTAAATAAGCGGATTTTAGTTTTTTACTTAAATTATTTAGTCTATATCAACATTTTTTATCGTTATTTGCCAATTGTTTACTCTGATCTAACAGCCAATATCATTGATTTTAGTCTGTATGTAATTGCTTATTGGTCATGATAGCATATCTAAATGCGTCTGTTATAATAAAATTTTTATAAGTAAAATGATTTAGAATTTCTAATGAGTATTAATGTTAAAGACGAGAATGCTTCAACAGCAGGAACAACCAATAACGATAAGGTTTCATCTGTGGGAACAATAAATGACGATAAAATCCCAAACATAGTTGCATTAGAAGTATTAGAAAAAAATGGAGTTAACATCGAAAGATTAAAAGAGTTAATAACAAAGGGTGTGGGTGCTGAATTTACAACCTACTACTACTATACCATATTGAGAATGCACTGTACCGGTCTTGATGGTGAAGGCATTAAGGAAATAGTTGAGGATGCCAGGATAGAGGATAGGAATCACTTTGAAGCTATGGTCCCAAGATTATATGAATTGGGGGGAAGTCTACCACGTGACATTAGAGATTTTGCAACTCAAGCTGGTTGTCCCGATGCATATTTGCCAGACAATTGGAAGGACATTTCATCAATCATTAAAGTTCTGTTGGAGGCAGAGCAATGTGCCATTAGGTCATGGGGTGAGGTTTGTGATATGACATCAGGAAAGGATCCTAGAACCTATGATATTGCGCAAAGAATAATGCAAGAAGAGATAGAGCATGAAGCATGGTTTATAGAACTAATATCCAAAAGACCTTCTGGGCACTTTAGGAGAAGCTTTCCAGGTCAATCTCCACACACTGCAGGCTCGGGTGGTCTTATTCATCTGTAGTTTTTTAGCCTGAATTTTTTTTATTTTTAGTTTTGTAGGGTGGAATTTCCACAATCTTCGTCTCTTAGATTGATGCAAACAGCCTCAAATAATTGAAGAGAATCAATCGTCTAATGTATCATACAATCGGGTAAAACCTGCAGTTTTGTTATGTTTCAAAAAGTTCTTGCTTTTTCTATCTTTCTGACTTTATCTAACAAGTCCATCACTTGTTCATGAGTTGGTGTTATTGCTTTTATTATATCAATATCTACGTTAAGTTTGTATAGCTCTTTGTATACCTCATTATCTTCCAATGTGTTTATCAGTTTTTCAAGTGTAAATGGCTTTTGCATTAGTTCGACAACCTGATTTAAACACTTTATTGATTCCTCTAGTGTTTCCTTAACATACGCAGATACAAATATTATTCTCTGATGGGGATTTATAGATAAAATCTCTTTTGCTACTTCAAGTCCATTAATTTGGGG
>JBNJLU010000350.1:0-2560 GCA_050591185.1 Candidatus Nitrosocosmicus sp. | reverse complement strand
AAGCAGTAGCGGAGGCAGGTGCAGATAGAATAGATATCCCAGATACTGTAGGGTATTCCACTCCAAAGTATATCTCTGAACTGGTAAATGACGTAATTGAGAACACCCACTTACCTGTAAGTGTGCATTGCCATAATGATTTTGGCCTTGCCGTTGCAAATTCCATCGCAGGATTTGAAGCAGGGGCATCCTGTGCACATGTAACCATAAATGGATTGGGCGAAAGAGCAGGGAATGCATCACTTGAGGAAGTAGTAATGGCATTACAGTGTCTTTATAACTACAGACACAATATCAAAACAACTATTTTGTATGATGTTTCAAAGTTTGTTTCAAACACCATGGGAATAATTGTTCAACCAAACAAAGCAATAATTGGCGAAAACGCATTTGGTCATGAATCAGGGATTCATACCCACGGAGTACTAAATAATCCTCTTACGTATGAACCAATTAGCCCCGAATTGGTCGGTCGAAAGAGATGGCTACAAGCGGGAAAACATGCCGGAGCGCACGGCATCAAATCAATATTAGACGAATTTGCACTTAGGACTACAGAGGAACAGTTAAAACAAATTGTAGATAAACAAAAGATAATAGCTGACTCGGGGCAAGCGATAACAACATCAGATTTATTATCCATAGCATCCGAAGTAATAAAAAACAAGAAATTTGACGGAAAATTCAAACTAAACGAGTTTCATATAGTTACTGGTCTACATATCATCCCTACAGCTGTAGTAAAGTTAAATATACATGACAAAGACTTTATTGCATCAGAAACAGGTGTAGGGCCAGTTGATGCGGTACTAAAGGCAATCCAAACCATTGCCAATGATATTGCCAGCATAAAGATCAGGGAATACAAACTGGATTCGATCACAGGAGGTTCAGATGCTTCTGCAGAGGTTTCAGTCAAAGTGGAAGATAAGGAAGGTAACGTAATATCCTCACGAAAATCCGGTAAAGATATAGTAGTAACATCAGTTCAAGCTGTAATTGACGCCATCAATACAAGTATGTTAAAAAATTTATTGGAAAATGAAAATCAAGTTAATTGACAATGATTCTGTTTTCATACCATTATGACAACTTATAGAATTTCATTACTGGTGGGCGATGGAATAGGTCCCGAGCTTTCGGAATGCGTAAATAAATTACTAATTAACATACACGATAAATCATCCTCTTTGAAATTTGAAATACAAAAAGTAGAGGCAGGGGACAATGCGCTATTGAAATTTAATTCAGCTTTACCAGAAACATCATTTAGCACAATAAAAGACTCCCAAGCTTGTTTGAAATCACCCGTTGGGGAATCTGCCGCTGATGTTGTTTTGGTTTTAAGAAGGTATTTTAAATTATTTGCAAATATTCGCCCGTCAAAAAACTATCCCAACATCCCAGCCATATCAAAAAACGTAGATTTGATAACAGTTAGAGAAAACACAGAAGATCTCTATGTAGGATGGGAGTTTTTTTCTGATGAGGACACAGTCATCTCTTTAAGAAAAACAAGCAGGGAAGCTTCTAGAAAGATTTCAGAATATGGTTTCAAATTGGCAAGTAAAAGAGCAAATAAAAAGGTAACAATAGTTCACAAATCCAATGTATTAAGAAAAAGCGATAGGCTCTTTATTGATACCGCCAAAGAAATATCAAAGCAATTTCCTGATATAGATGTAGAGGAGATGTATGTAGACGCTTGTTCCATGGAACTGGTAAGGAACCCTAATCGATTTGATATAATTCTAACAACTAATTTGTTTGGGGATATAATTTCAGATGAAGCCGCACAAATTACCGGAAGCATAGGTTTAGCTCCAGCTGCAAATATTGGAGATAAATTTGCCATGTTTGAACCTGTTCATGGTGCTGCCTTTGATATTGCAGGCAAGAATATTGCCAATCCTACATCTTTTATTTTGGCACTGAAAATGATGTTTGAATGGCTTGGGGAAAAATACAATGATAAAAGCATACTGAACCAGTCAATAAAAATCGATAAAGCCGTGGATAAAATCTTTACAAACAACATAAAAACAAAAGACATTGGTGGAAATTTGTCCACATTTGAATTTAATAAAAAATTTATAGAAATATTGGATCAGCTTGGATATGAATAATACCCGTCATTCCTTTATAACATCAAGCAAGTCTTTTAATATCCTTGCTGTAGCGCCCCAAATTATATAATCCTCGACCAAAAATTTAAACATTCGATATTTTTTAGTTGAATGGAACTCGTCCTCAGAAAAAGATCTCATTAATTTTTCGATAGGTAAACTAATAATTTGCTCGACCTCCACATTTGGTTTAAGATTATCTGATATTTTTTCTTCTAAAGCAACAAAAGGATATATCAATATTTTAGAAGTGTAAGTATACGTGGGTTGGAGGCATCCAATAACTTTTTTTTTATCTACAGCAATACCTATCTCCTCATATGTCTCCCTAATTGCGGTATCCAAAATTGTTTTGTCATTGGATGAAAATTTACCACCGGGAAATGATATTTCTCCTGAATGATTGGTTAAAAAAGAACTACGCTTAGTTAAAA
>JBNJLU010000349.1:0-2569 GCA_050591185.1 Candidatus Nitrosocosmicus sp. | reverse complement strand
ATTCCAAGCATTGCTAGCTGCTGATACAATAATATTTTGTGGATCATTGGAGTTTGCTGCGATACCTGCTAGATAGGTATGAGTTTCTAGTCCATTGTTCATACTTCTCCAACTATTCCCATAATCTTGACTTTCAAAATAGCCATCACCTGCAGCAGAGTATAGTCTTTTTGGTGATTTCTTATGAGTTCTTAAAGTATGAGTGTCATATGGGCCATCCTTCACTCTATCTATCCATGACTTACCTCCATCGACACTTCTGATCAATGCTCCTGCTTCAATTGCTGCAAAAATATAACTTTCCTCGTTCACGTCAGGTTCAATCCAACGAACGTGATGGGTATGTGGTCGAGGTGGAAATGACCAAGTAGAAGATGAAGGTAGGTTAATAAATTCATCAATCTTTTCCCATGTATGGCCACCATCAATAGAAGTAAAAATTAAACTTGGTTCTGTTCCCACAAATAATCTTCCAAATCCACTTTCTCCTTTTTTTACTCTGCTTACTGAAAGGGACATTATGAATGAATCAGGAACATCAAATGTTGTTTTTTCCCATGTTTGGCCATTGTCATCAGTTTTCCAAAGCCCATGATCAAATGTTCCACAATACGCTCGATTGGAAATATGGTAGTCATATGCGAGAGAATTAACATTATGTTGCTTTAAATGTTCATTAACTTTCCATCCTTCTTTTGTAGACCTCAAGACTAGAAGTGAATTCTGCATTGCAGCCAAAACAGTAGTCAACTTATCTTATCAGTATTCAATCCTCCTCAATCACTTATTTAATGGTTCTATTGTTTTTTCTGAAGGATAGGTTGTGGATCATAAACTAATTTGAGAGAACATATTTTATTATTCTCTAAGTGATACCATATCAAAGCGAATATTGTAATAGAGCCTACAATAACATCAATATCCGGTATTACCTTGTCTTTATCTTGATTGAAAGTAACAATTTTTTATATTATGATAATAAGAATCTGGAAACAATTTCCTAAACTGAGGTTATAGCAATTCATTAATAATGTTTAATGCATTCTAAACATCCTAATTTAGCAATTTTACAAGTAAATCAATCAAAAGATAATTTCAAAATAGGGTTCAGGTAGTTAACCTTAAATTATAAAATAGGAACATAAAATCATTTAAAATATCTCACATACATAATATTCATCATCTGCATTTTAACGACTAGTATAAAAAAAGATAATAGTACTTATTTTGATTTTGATTTAAAAAAACAAGTATTTTGTTTTTATAAGTTTTAGACCATTAATTTTTAGGATTTAGTAATTTAACATAATACGTATTTCATTAGATAAAGATTATCAGATCAATTGAGTTAAGTTGCGTCATACAGATTCACCATCTACAAGATATCAAATAAAGAGTCTCTCTTTTCACTATATACTAACATACTACCTTAAAATTTATTCAAAAATACATATGGGCACAAAATCGAAGACATCAAACAAATTTGTATTATATATGGCAGATTATTTTTAATTTAGTGATACAATTTAACTATTATAAAAATATGAAATCAGAGTTGTAACATCCACAAGACTACCACCCATTTTTTCTAAAATCATATGATGGCTTGACATAGTTCCACCACTTGCCATAATATTTAAAATATATAAAATAATTATAAAAGACACTACTATAGAAAATAAAATAATGAATCTGGATTTTCTGCTTGAAAAATCCAGATTCATTATTTTATTTATTATTTTATTTGCTGTAGTAAAGACACCTCCATTGGCCTTTTTAATGGCGGGCCCCTTTTTGTCATGAGGCAAATCTTTCTTCCTCTCTGCATATTTAGATGAATTAAGTATAGGTATCCTTTTCAGCATTTTTCCATTAGAAATGGATTTTTGCACTTCATACAAAATCGCATTTTCTCCTTCTTTGGATTTTTCGTTAAAAATTTTCAATGCGTCCAAGTAATTGGCCATTTCTTCGCTAGATGTTCTTTGAGATTTATTATTCCAATCTATAACCCATACTTTTTCAATATTAGACGCATCATCATCTGGATGTAAATTTATATCATCATTGTTTTTATCACTGCTTTCTGGCATTATCTTTTACCTGATCATCCATTAATATAGACATCAAACATTATATATATATAGCAAAGAATTGACAATAAAGAACTAATATTACTTTAAAAAATAGAAATGGGTGACTTTCGCGGTATTATTTAAATAATCAATTGATTTGATCCATCGATTACAGATTTTTATTTAAAAATAATATGCGATATTTGAAAGCATCTTTGAGCATTCGCAAACGATATTAAAAGTTATGGATCGAAAGTCTTTCCAATCCAAAAATAACTATATTTCTGTTAATAAACACAATATTGATTTTTTTACAATCTTTAGGATTAAATATAATGTGCATACTCTATTGCAAATATTTTTTAATCTACAACACTATACTAAACATCATTAATTCGTAGATCTAAGAAGATACTTTTTGATATCGAGATAGAATCGTCTTGTCCTATAGTAATGGGATATTGCCTGCTTAATTTGTGAGAAACTACAGTAAT
>JBNJLU010000348.1:0-2571 GCA_050591185.1 Candidatus Nitrosocosmicus sp. | reverse complement strand
TAGGAAACTCTCGTTTTTTTACGACATATTATGGCTCAAACAGTGTAAATGATCTTATTTTGGAAAAATTGCCTAATACTATTTTATTGTTCACCTCTTCATCAATTGCAATCATCTTAATAGGTTTGTTTTTTGGTACTTATTTAGCTTCAAAGGAAGGCAGTATACCTGAAAAATTTATTTCTGGTTTGGCAGCTACTAGCAGTGGTGTCCCTGCCTGGTGGTTCTCAATGATAATGATTGTAATTTTTTCATTCTTTCTGCATGTTTTTCCTTCCAGGGCAACCCCTTTAAGTTCACCTAATGAACCTGGCTATATTATAGATCTTTTATATCATATGACCCTCCCATTCATAACTCTTGTAATTATAGGGTTTTCTTCATTCGTTTATTATGTTAAATATATTGTCTTAAGAATTCTTGACGAGGATTTCATAAAAACGTTAAAAATTATGGGTATCCCACAAAGAAACATTTTATACATTCATGCACTAAAAAATGCAGGACCGCAGCTGTCAACAATACTTGGTTTGGGTATTACTGCATCACTGTCGGGATCTGTGTTAGTTGAACAAATTTTTGATTGGCCTGGAA
The DNA here is from genome assembly GCA_050591185.1 of Candidatus Nitrosocosmicus sp. GTDB lineage: Archaea > Thermoproteota > Nitrososphaeria > Nitrososphaerales > Nitrososphaeraceae > Nitrosocosmicus. The sequence continues at coordinate 1,977 of JBNJLU010000348.1, read as the reverse complement.
TGGGTAACTTATTTTATAATGCAATAACTCAAAATGATTCGCCATTGATTATCGGCCTGAGTTACATCTCTGTACTGATTTATTTATTGACTAGATTAATTTTGGACATTTGTTTTACGTTTTTCGATCCCAGAATTAAATCGGGAGAGACCTAGATTAAAGGTTAAATGCTAAAAGATATGACGCTAAAATTGATAAGATTAATAAAAGAAAACAAGGGCGGCGTTATTGGAGCGCTGCTGCTCTTTTTCCTGATGATAATGACTTGTTATGCCCTTTTTTTTGTTTCCACTCAATCCCGGTTACAGTGGAACGATCCTTTGTATTGGTCTGACAATCCAAAAACAGCGGCTCCAGAATGGTTTAATATTATCTTAAAGCCATTTGGCAATCAACTACCTGAGCACAAAATCTTTTACCAAAAGGATGCAACCGTAAACTCCATAAATGATACCGATTTCAAACTGGAAAACAATACCTTTTCGTATCAGTTTGATTTCAATGAATTTCCACCTGCTTTTGACATTCCATATGAAATAACTTTGGGCGAAATCCCCCCCATATTGGAAGTATATGTAAAAAGACCTGATAATTTGGAATTTAGAATTTATTCAAACTCATTGGAATCTGTAAGTAGTTTCCAAAACAATGGGGGTAATGCTGTAGACACCAACAACAACAACAACAACAATTCAACTACCCCTACATTGATTGATAGCAACACTGTTTTAGGGCGAGTTTTTTCTTCTTCCTATGATGTGAGAAATTCCTTGGCTGAATATGGCGGTATTTTTAAATTTCCCATTTCGGGCCTTTCAGCCGAAAAAATAATTTATTCAAAAACAGATTCTAACACACCCCTTAAAGGCAAATATGAGTTTATTTTTTCAGTCTATTCTTTTGATAGTGATACGGTTCTCAAAAACCTACAATTAGTCATACAGGGGAAAGTTTATGGGTTATTAGGCACTGATGAGTTACGGCGAGATGTTTTTTTTGGAATATTAATAGGTACTCCTGTTGCTCTATTTATAGGAATTACTGTTGCATTGTCTTCTTCGTTTATTGGTCTTTTTTATGGTTTGTATTCTGGGTACACCGGAAAAAAGGCTGGAACATTCATGCTAACAGTTATTGATATCTTTATCTCCCTTCCCACCTTTATTATTTTTATAATAATCTCTATTCATTTTGGAAGAAACTTGTTGTTTTTAATTGGTCTCTTTATTTTATTTGGGTGGCCTGGTGTAGCTTTATTGAATAGGACATTTAGCATTCAGATTAAAAACTATCCGTACATAGAAGCATCAAAATTAATGGGTGAATCTGATTTCAAAATCGTCTTACGCCATATAGTACCACAATTATTGCCTTTTACATTGGCTAATTTTGCACTGTCCGTTCCAATTGCAATATTGGGTGAATCTGCATTAAGTTTTCTTGGGTTTGGGGACCCATCTTTCCCCACATGGGGACAAATGTTGCAAGAGGCACATGCCTCCTCAGCCGAAACCCTGGGGTATTGGTGGTGGATTGTCTCTCCTGGCTTAATGATATCTGTAACTAGTATTACTTTTATTTTAATAGGCCGATCATTGGAAAACCTTGTAAAAATTGGTAAAAGGAGATAAACCTATAGCTAAAATAGTAAGAATAAGATCATTCATGTCATTATAAGTTAACTGTCTATTTCTATGATTGTTTTTTGCTAAATTCTATTTCTTTACCTTGGCTGTTATATGCGTGGATGTCTCCTTCATCATATGGATGGCATATTATTATTGAAATTAACCCATAGAAATGGTTTAGGTCTTCTATTGAAGGTAAGCTTGATCCACTGGGATGAGAATGGGCTGTTCCGACATATTTTAGATCAAATGGTAATTCGTTTATTGGAAAACCTGAATAAAAGGGGCCGTGAACGGAAAAAGGTGGGATTACCAGGTTGTTTATGTATATCTCACCCTTTTTCCTTTT
>JBNJLU010000347.1:0-2576 GCA_050591185.1 Candidatus Nitrosocosmicus sp. | reverse complement strand
TTGTAAAATAAATTGCTCCACTATTGATAAATTTGTAAAATTAAACAAATTGAACAATCTTGAATCAATATTTATGACCATTGTAGCAGACAATATCCATGCTGATAAAATTATCGTAGATTCCTGTGATGTAAACCCCTGTAGGTTCCAGCAGGAAATAAAAAATAGACTAAAAAATAAAAAGATATCAGTTTATTCCTTCCATAAAGCAGATTTGGATAATATTGTTGTATCATGTGCTTCCATTATAGCCAAGGTAACTAGAGACAATGAAATCGATAAGCTAAAAGAGATACTTGGAAAAGACCTTGGTTCAGGATATCCTTCCGATCCTAAAACAAAAATTTTTATCTACAATGAAGTTTTTGTAAAAGAATCAAAAAACTGTATCAGATTCTCATGGAAACCAGTTAAAAAAATTTTAGATGAAAACATACAAACAAAACTATTTTGCTAGCATTTACAAAAATAAACAAAGGTAACAAAGCACAAAACAAGTTGGATGCCTGAAAATTATGTAAGGCGCGGTAAAGTAAATTTAAGATGAGGTTTATTCCCATATCGACTTTAGAACAGGCTACATATGCCACATGATCCGCTTAACGGCAACATAAATCTAAATCCGTTTTGGAGACTGGAATGGAAGCATTTCATTATTCAAACACCGATTAATTAAAAGGAAGTGGAAGGACGATACCCTGATCAATTAATTGATTTTGTACATCCTGGATTATTTCTTTGGCGAATTCTTTATTATTTTTGCTTGTATCGAAAATGATATCATCATCTTTGTTTTCTGTGTCAGATGATGTTCCGGCAGTAACGGCAGAAATGGAAGATGACAGGTTAAATGACGTAGTGGCCATCTTTGACTTGTACCCATCAACACTAGCTGTCACCATAACCTCCATTGTAGAATATGGAGATAAATCACTTGGTGATAGCAATTTGCCGAACTCCCCATCCAAATCAGTATCACCAGTGAAAGAGTCATTGTTTATCTTACCATTTAAGGAGGCACCAACAAGTGGCCGACCAGTTTCTGAATCGTGAACATTTATAACTATTTCTTGATTGGTATCGCTAATGGTTCTGCCAATGTTGATATCCATCGATTTTGGCTCCGATAGTTTTGGTGATTCCGCAACAATATTGACTTTCGATGTTTTCATGAATGGATGTGGTGAATAACATTGCAGTTTTGATGTTATAGACTGAGGTCCAATTTTGCCATGATGCTCGCTTGGATCCAGGGATATTTTCCATGAGGAAAAATCATTGGGCCCATTTTTGCCATTAGCTGTTGCTTTTTTAAAACCAGATTGGTTTTCGCTATTTGGCACAATGATATCAGAGTTCTCACCCTCGGCTAAAAACACCTCACAGTTCCAATTATCCGGATAGGTGGAAGTCCCGTTAATTAACAAAGGTTCATCAATATTAACTCGTTCACTATTTTTGGGAGAAGTAATTACAACATTGGTTGGTTTTGCTACGGGATCAGGGGTCACAATGCTGTTGTTGTTTAGGTTGGCGGTTTTTGTGCCATTAGTTGACCCTGTATCACCCATAGGAGATAGAATAAGTTTGCCTACGGGATCAGGGGTCACAATGCTGTTGTTGTTTAGGTTGGCGGTTTTTGTGCCATTAAGGTATTTACTTTCAACAGCTGTGGGCTTTTTAGTATTGGCTGAAAAGGTATCATTTAGTTTCAATCCAGTAATATTTACACTATAATAAGCATTATTGTTTCCTGGCTGACAGGTCAATTTCGACGTGATTTTATTAGAGCCCTCTTTTAAAGGCAAATATGCGGATGTGAAATCATAAATCCAAGACGAATAATCCCCATCTCCGGCCTGACCAGTAGCGTTGGTCAACTGGTATGGTTTAACATCATTGATTATCACAGAGACAACACAACTTGAAGAATTATTTGTGTCGTAAACAGAAAATCCCCTGATTAAAAGATTTTCTCCGTTTTTGGTAAAATAGTCAGCCCCGTTAACAAATATCTGTTCCCCATTTATAGGGGACGTTATCCTTACACCATTGGACTTTTGAGGAACAGATACATTCGATGTGTTTTGGCTGGTACTGATAGTATCGTTTTCCGGTAATTGTGCGCTAACATATGAAAACACAGATGCAATAAATAATAATGAAGAAATAAATACTATCAGAAATATACTATACATCAAACTGCAAACATTCCCTTTTTAGAACACTAAAGGATTGTTCCTTTATCATAAGTATAAGTCATACTTAACTAGCATATAATATTATCTATTATAAGACTCTTTCCACAAGATATTTATTTTTTACACGTAAAAAATCATTATGGGTTTTGGTATAAATTTTTTTAAAAAGGATAAAGACTTGGATAATAATAAAACTCATCAGAATAAAAAATCAATTACAATAACAAACAATGTTATTAATGGAATAATCTCTTACTCAAAAATGCATCATCCTTATGAGGCGATATTAATTCTCGAAGGGAAAAGAAAAAAGGGTGAGATATACATAAATAATTTGGTAATTCCACCTTTTTCCGTTCACGGCCCCTTTTATTC
>JBNJLU010000346.1:0-2577 GCA_050591185.1 Candidatus Nitrosocosmicus sp. | reverse complement strand
AATAAGAGTCGAGTTTAACCCTAACCGGCCTGATTATTCATCTGAAAATGGTATAATGCGGGCCCTAAAGGGATTGTTTGAAAAAGAAGTAGGCTTGCCCGTTGTCAAAGATATTGAGGAATCAGACTATGTTATTTGCGTTGATGAGACCTTGGACAATATCAGACCAGTTATATGCGCATTTGTAGCTAAAAGAAAGGAACCGCTTGATGGACATGAAATCTCACAATTGATTTCAATGCAAGAAGATCTGCATAATGGGGTGGGTAGAAAAAGAAAAAAAAGTTCTATCGGTATGCATAATCTAGATAATGTTGTATTTCCATTAAAATATTCAACAGTACCCAAACACTTTTCATTTATACCTTTGGATAAAGAAAATGAATTTACAATTGAGAGTATTTTGAAAAATTTAGATGTGGGAAAAAAATATGGACATGTGCTTCACGATCCTGATGTTTTCCCAATATTATCTGATTCACAAAAAAATGTTTTGTCTTTCCCGCCAATTATAAATGGCAATCTGACAAAAATAAAATCAAACACAAATAATCTTTTGATAGAGGTAACATCTATAAACGAAAAGTCAGCCCATGATATTCTTTCTATCCTGTCTTTTGAGTTATATGATATGGGATTTAAGATTTATTCAATCAACATAAATTCCCATTCGGGTGAATCAATAAAAACCCCAGTTCTAAAACAATCAAGGATGATTGTATCTGATGGCTATATAAATAAAATCCTTGGTTTGAAATTGTCAAATGACGAATTAATCAAATGCCTTGAGAGAAGTCGATGTTCCGGAAAGGTTTTGGAGAATGGTGATTTAGAGTGTTCTTTTCCTCGATATAGGATAGATATTTTTAATCCCGTGGATATCTCGGAAGAAGTTGCAATTGGTTATGGCATTTATAGGTTCGACACTTCCTTTTCCTCTTCATATCCTTCTTTATATTTCTCCGGAAAAAGACACGTTAATTCTGTAATTTTTAACAGTATTAGAGACGTTTTGATAGGTTTGGGGTTTGTAGAGATAATCAATACTAACATTATTTCAAAAGATGCCATTGACGATTTTTTTATCAAAGTTGATGATGCGGATTTGGTTTCAATAAAAGATTCAAAAAGTTCTGAATTTGAAATCTTGAGGAACTCTATCATTCCTTCAATAATGGTTACTTTGTCTAAAAACATTCATGAAAAATATCCACAAAAACTTTTTGAAATCGGGAAAACCTTTAAGGTTCAACACTCTGAACTGAAAGAGGAGTGGTCTTTGGGTGTGGTTATAGCACACAACAACACTAGTTATTCTGAAATTAAATCCGTACTAGAGTCTCTTATAAAATACTGTTTTAATAAAAATATCAAAACTCCTAGATGCAATTTTGAATATTATCTTAATGGGCATTCGGCAAAAATATTGTTTAGTGAAAGTGAGATAGGTGATATCGGGGAAATTTATCCTCAGGTAATTGAGAACTTTAAACTAAGAACTTTGGTTTCTGTTTTTCAAATCAACCTTAATAGTCTTATGGACTTGTTAGATTTGAAAAAGATAAACTATCTATAACAACCCCTTCTTCCAAAACCATGAAAATATGTTTATTTTTTTTATACCTTTTATTGGATTTTTGTGGTATTTCAGATAATAATATTAATGATATTTGATTAAAAAGTGGATATTTTTATTAAAGTTATACTTTAAACATGTTAAAGCAAATATGCAAAATGTAACTTTTACTAAAAGAGTTGTAATTTTTATTGCTGTTGAAATTTGAGAGTTGTGTGATTGCCTGTAATCTTTTTTAATGCCCTTTTTGACTCTGGTTATGTGTCACAAAAAAACTCAATGTCAAATCTATTGTGCGTTTTCTATTGATGGTATATTGATAATAATTTACATAAATAAATAATACAGATAAATGATAAAATAAGGGTAAAAATTAATGTATTGATATCCCCGTCAGAGAGTGCACAAGGAGTTATACACGTAGTGTATGGCTAACTATGACTTGATTGTGGGTCAGAGGCGGGGTACAATTATTTTTGTAAGTTGGAATAACAAAAACATAAAATTTTTTACTTTAACCCTTCAAGATGTCCTTCTGTATCTAATTTCTCGGCATGAGCACTAATGTATCTCCAAATTATATCTGCCTTATCTGATTGAAAGTCCCATGGCGCAATTAACACAAGATCATTATCTCTTATCCACATCCTGCGTTTTATTTTTCCTCTTATTCTACATGTTCTGACTTTTCCGTCATTACTTTTAACAATAATATTGTCACCACCAACTAATTTTATCACTCTGCCAAACAACTCCCCTTCATGGGGCATAACCAACTCCTTTAAATGGGCTTCATTTAAAACCTTGCGTTTACCTATTTTGGATCAATTTTATAGCCTTTTGATGGAATAAATACTTTATTGTTTGTTAAGATTAGCGTTTCTTGTTCTATAATTATTGAGTTACTGTGCAATTCGTTGGCTGATAATACAATTAGATTTCCTACAACAACGAGATCAATAATTCTTCTAATATGCAAATAAATTCTTTTATGGTTTACG
>JBNJLU010000345.1:0-2581 GCA_050591185.1 Candidatus Nitrosocosmicus sp. | reverse complement strand
CCAGTAATACCAAGAATTTTTTTTGTATTCATTTTAATTTATATTCAATTGTACCATTAATTAATGAGTTAAATTTAAAAGTTGTAACATTGATCATGATAGAGTCAGATCTTTTTGCCAACATCTCAATCAAATTCTTTCCAATAAGTAATTTCTTCCTTTTTAGGTTTAAATTGCATATCCGCCTTTTTTTTGAAAAATAGCCTATTGAGGAACTAAAATCCATGCCAACTAACCAAATTTCAGCGCACTGAAACTCATCGGCAAGAAACACACACCTATCGCCATCAGTAAATCCGCCAAAATTAAAAACATTTCGGAGTGGAAAAACTTGTGTTGTCCCAAAGAAATTCCTAAACCGAGGGGCAAATTTAAGAATTTTATCGATATTATCACCATGAGCATGGATTACCAACTTTGATCCAGACTTATTGGCAGATAATAAAGAATCAATATCACCATCGAGATCAGTCACAACAAAGTCAGGAACAATGTTTAACTGAAGGCATAGTTCGGTGGATCCATCAGATGATATTACAACGAAGTCTGAACGATCACTGATAAATTTTTGTACCGAAGAGTCCTCTATGCTTGGCCCCGCACCTATTATCAATGTTTTTTTACTGTTCAATTTTTTTAAGCAGTTTAAATCCAAGGGTTCATCGAGTATCAAATTAGATAAAATAATAGAGGATAGTATGTCTTTTTTTACATCAAGGTGCAAAGTGGATGAAATTTTTAGATAATATGGGTACCAATCAGCAAACCTCAACCTAACATAATCTATCACATTCTAATATTATTATCCTTTTATCTACTAGAATGCACAAGCATCATAAAATTTAGTAATAGATTAAATGTTGTTTTTTCCATAGCCAGATTTATTAGTAAAAAAAACAAATACCAACAACGTATAATAATTATGAGCGAAATGAAAACAGATGATTTCTCAGATAAAGAGATTAGCGAGATTTATAAGTTGAATAACATTGCAATAGCAGGAATATCACCAACCGAAGGGAAACCATCAAACTATGTCTCAAAATACCTGATAGAAAAAGGATATAACGTAATCCCAATTAATCCGAACTATTCCGAAATTCTAAATAGAAAAGCCTATGGAAAAGTTTCAGAGGTTCCAGACCCAATCGACATACTGGATATATTTAGAAGATCAGAGGATGTGTTAAAAGTGGTAGAAGACTCGATAGACAAAAAAGAGATAAAAGTGATATGGATGCAAAAGGGCATATACAATAAAGAAGCAGAAGAGGTTGCCACCGAAAAAGGAATAAAAGTTGTGTATAACAGATGCATGCTAGAGGAGCATCGAAGGCTGTTTCAATAGGTTATAAAAAACGCCAATCTTTTTTTAATAGAAAACACTTTCAAGTAACTTAATTATATAGCAGATACATTATTTTGTTGTACAATTAATGCCTAGGGCAGGCCAATTAAAAAACAAAGTAAATTTTAGAGACAATAAAAACTATAACAATATAAGATCATTTCAGGGCGGTACAAAAATATTAATCATTTGTATAGATAGAGATGACGATATTGGCATAAAAAGCGGGATAGAAACGCCAGTAATAGGAAAAGATCATTGCATTGAAGCAGGAACTAGGCTTGCTATGGAGGATCCTGAAGATTCGGACTGTAACGCAATCTTTGGAGCAATCAAGTCATATGAAGAATGTAGAACAAAAGGACACGACGCAGAGGTCACCATTGTAGCGGGCAAATTCAACAGAGGTGTAGAAGGAGATGTGAAGATTGCTCAGGAAATAGACAAGGTGCTTGCTGGATATAATGCAGACGGGGCTGTAGTTGTATCAGATGGAGAAGACGATGAAACGGTAATTCCCATAATTCAAGGAAAAATTCCAATAATATCGCTTCAAAGAGTTATAGTAAGGCAAAGTAGAAGCGTAGAATATTCTTATGCCATTTTGGCCCGATATATAAAGATATTATTTTATGATCCACGATATTCAAAATTTTTCCTTGGTTTACCTGGTGCGTTGTTTATAACTAGTGGCCTTTCCATAATTTTCGGGTTTTCGAGGGAAGCATTTGCCTTGGGTTTAAGCATATTGGGTTTGGCGTTTATTCTAAGGGCCTTTGACATAGACAAAGCGATAGTTTCGTTCTCAAAACCAACTCCTTCAGGATTCATTAGAATATTCTCTTACTTCGCTGGAACATTGATTATTTTGGCTTCGATATTGAATGGGATTTCCCATATTCCGCCCGGTGCATTAGAATCACAGAATGGAATTGCATCAATAATCACAAACAAGTTAATATTGGGAAATTTTGTGTCTGGGACCATTACGTTATTGTGGATTGGGATATCAACAATTTTTGCAGGAATACTGCTGAGCAATTGGTTTAAGGGCAGTATTAAAATAATATACGATATCTTAAGACTGGTAGTTTTGGCATTGTTGTACATACCCATGCTACAGTTTACATCTCTCATAGCTGCAAGGGGAAACCCATTCAATTTGATTTCATCTTTGCTGATAGGCCTTGCAATAACATTAATAGTTGCAACATTCCTTTTTCAATACTTTAG
>JBNJLU010000344.1:0-2602 GCA_050591185.1 Candidatus Nitrosocosmicus sp. | reverse complement strand
TTATTATACTTTCCTAAAGTTTGCTCTTTTACAATTCGATTAAATACTGATAGACCTGAAACTATATTTGATGCAAAGGGAAATTTGTTGATCCCCCCAATTAGCCGGCATTGGTTTAAAGATATTATATCAATGATTTATGAAAAAAGAGAAGATTACGGATTTAATTTCAATAATAAAAAAAAGATATATGGAAAGCCTGGTGAAGTATCAAAGAAAATAGTGGAAATACTTAAAAAGGAATTCGAAAATGATGAAAACAATTTTTTCCCTTGGTTGCATCAGCGATTTAATTATTGGAATGAGGAAGATAAATTCGAATATTTATAGAATAATTTCCTAAGATTTGCTAAAACATGTAAGCTGGGTAAATTTATCTTAGTTTTACCAATATCAGTAAAAAAATTATCTCATGAAGTGAAGAGTTTTTCAAATATATAATAATTAGGTTCCCTTAATGTTGTAAAATAAATATTCGCTATTGCCTATAAAGTATGCATATTATATTCAGCAAATCATCGATATAGCAAAATTTGTTTTCTTTAGTGAATCAAAATTGTAAATTTATTATGCCCTCCACCAATCAAACCCAATGAATTTAATGCTTTTTCCTTCTATTTCTACAATAGCCAATATAAATTGCTTTTTTACTGTAGTTGCAAGTCTCCCTGCTAAAACTATATCAACACCGGATATTTTTTGAGAAGGTTTTAGTACTTTTACCAAGAATGGTGCATGATCAATTCCCGGGCCGTGGATATATACTGCAAAATCGCAGCCAAATTTTATTCCTGGGGACACAACATAGCCTTTATCTCTAAGATTTTCAAAAACAATGTATTTTACTTCGAAATCAGTATATTGTCGTTTACAGATATTAGTTATTTCTTTTAAAGAAATTTGTTTTCCATTGTTTTTCATGATGTTTAATTTATTGTTTACATATAGATAGTATCCCTCAATGAGATCAAGGACCAGTTGTGAATCGAAATCAAAACTTTTTGGTTTTGAAATACCTAATGGTTTACCGTAATATCCTTCTCTAAATAAATCTCTAGATTCAATAATATCATGGATGAAAATCCGATTTTCTATTAGTTGACCAGTATATTTAGTCATTAAATACCTAAATCTAAAATTGGAAATGAATTAGAATACTTATTGCTTTTGTCCATTCTTTCTTCTAATCCCATGAATGAATCCTCGAATAAAATTAAGCCTTTTGATGTTATGTTGCTTAATGCATTGATTGTAATTTCTTGACATTTGGTATATTCATGATATTTTATTTTTTGTGCTAGATTTGCTAATTCCATTGGATTTTCTGATTTTATTGGTAAAAATTTTGACATATCATTTAATTTGAAAATTGAATTAACTATATGATCACAAAACTTTTAGTGCCTGATTTAAAAGATCTAAATGTTCTTTTCTTGCTGTTTCTCTGCTGTATTTACAAATATCATGTGGATAGATTGCAAGTCCTCCTGAGCAATTCGTAAATCTGTCAATATTATCTTTTAATGCTGCATTTGTTTTTCGTTTATCTGGAAATTCAAGTTCTTCACTATTCATCTATGCAATTTAAATTATATCATATTAATAATCCTTTTTTACAATGTTTTGATTTTAGTGGAATGGTGAATTAGCGGCAGATTTTTATTAATTTAATGCTGTTTTAAATATTAAGAATTTAAAAAGTTCTCTTTTATTTCAATCAAATCCCTTAATACAGAACTTGCTGTTTCCATCCCGCCGGCTCCTCTCCCAATAATTGTTTGATCTCCTGAGTGTACTGATTTAAATGTGACTGCGTTTAATGTTCCATTAACACAAATGGGATCATCTGTTGATATGATGGATGGCTTTACATAAAGATTTTTATCGTCACACTTTGCAATAAGTTTCATGTTTTTTCTATTTTTAATTGCATCATTGATATCATCGAGTTTGACATCTGCTATTCCTTTTTTATCCACATCTTTCATAGATACTTTGTAACCCATTATCCAATTTGCCATTATCACTAGTTTAGCTGCAGCATCATCGCCGTCTATATCCAAGGATGATTCTGCTTCTGCAAAACCCTTTATCTTTGCATCATTGAATGCTTCATCAAAAGTAAACCCCTCTGTCATTTTGGTTAAAATAAAATTTGTGGTGCCATTTAGGATTCCGCTGAAGGAAGTTATTTTGTCACCTTTTAAGCAATGTTTAGCAAATTCTAATACGGGGGTTCCGCCACCAACTGTACCACTAAATCGTAACATCACATTGTTATAGTCTGATAATTCGATTAAAGACGGAAAAGATAAAGCAAGCGGGCCTTTATTTACGGTAATCACATTTTTATGTGTTCTTAATGCAGAAATTATGTGGGATAACCCAGGTTCTCCGGAAATTAGATTTGTGGGTGTAAGCTCTAAAAATACTTCCGCGTCAATGTTCTCAATATAGTTTTCAAAATGTAATTTTTCTTCCGAATATTTGGCAACAGTTCCATACTTTTTTTTAACTATTAATAATTTTTCAAGGTCAAGTCCAGTTTGAGAGTATGCTATACCATTGCTATCTGCACAAGCCACAATCCTTGGTTTTATGC
>JBNJLU010000343.1:0-2605 GCA_050591185.1 Candidatus Nitrosocosmicus sp. | reverse complement strand
AACTGTTTTTTACATAATTTGTGAGTATTTCCTTAATAAAATCATTTATGTCATTACCATTTTGTTTTGCTTTTTCTTCAAGGCTATTCCAAAGATCTTTGTCTTTAAGTTTAGATGGATTAAAAACTAATCTTACTGTCAATAACCCTTTTGGTGCCCCTCTTTTAACTCCTAGTTTTAGCATCTCCTCGTTCAGAGAATTTATTGAAGTAGATGAAGCCAATTTATCCTGAATGTGTTTTGGCTGCCTGGCAATTTTTATGCCTTCGTGCAATGTAATCTCTTCTCTTTCGATTTCCTCTTGTAATTGTTCTGGCAGGGTTAAAATACTTAGCCATTCACTGATAGTACTTTTTGGTAGACCGTATTTTCTTGAAATTTCTGTGATACCTGACTTTGATGATTCTACCAACTTTTTTACCATTCTTGCTTTTTCTAATGGCGATAGGTCTTTGCGTATTAAATTTTCAAACAACGATGCAGCTTCAGCCTCTGCGCCCTTTAGCTTTGTGACGATAACAGGAATTTCTTTTTCGCCTTTATTATGAAGGGCTAAAAATCTTCTTCGTCCTATCAGCAATTTATATCTCTTGGATTTAGTATCAAAACGCACTACTAGTGGTTGAAGTAAGTCAAATTTTGATAGATGCTCTTTCATGAGATTATCGCTTTGATCTTTACCAAATACAATATCCTTTCGAACATTTTCTTTTGCTATATCTATAAGGCCGATAGGAATATTTTTAATTTTCATTTGTTAATTGATATATATATTATAAATTTATTTATTAATACTTTAACTTTGAAATAATTGGAATGTTGGTTTATCTGCATCTGTAAATGGATAATTAATTTGTGAGTATTCATTCATAAACTAAAGATAAAAACAATCTTTATATCTTTTAGTTTATTTCTTATAGGAATGTCAAGTTTTATAGGGTCAGATAAAGAATTAGATGGTTTTGACAATACCTGCATGAATTTATCTTATTGTATTTCTATAAATATGATGCATATTGATACTAATAATCTAAAATATAAAAATTGAGGCTGTGTATGTTGTTTAAAATAATTAAAAACTTATTCAGATCAAATGACGGTTTTATTCCTAAAGAACACAAAAAAATTGAACAAAATTCAATTTTGGAGGAATTAATAAAACAAGGTGAAAAAGAGGCTAATAGGCATAACTTTGATGATGCTTTAAAATGCTTTGAAAAAGCAATTGAAATAGATCCGCACTATGATTATTCGTACGGAGACAAGGCATTGATATTGGATAAAATGGGCAGGTTTGATGAATCGTTAGATATGTACTCTAAAGCACTTGAGTTGAATCCAAAAAATTCAATAACTTGGTATAATAATGGATTGACATTCCTGAATTTACAAAAAATAGATGAAGCAATAAGATGCTTTGACAATGCAATATCTATTGATGAAGGTTATGCTAAAGCGTGGTATAATAAAGGAAGGTGTCTTGATTTGCAGGGAGACTCGGAGAAAGCGCAAGTTTGCTTAAACAAGGCCAGAAAATTAGATCCTCTTTTGTTTATAAAAGTAAAAAAATATTCATAGGATATAATGAGCCATAATCTAAATAAATTGCAAGTTTGTTTAATCTTTTTGTCCATTTCATATATCCCCAATTAAAGGAAGTCTATATCTAATTTTTTAGATTATGTTGCTATTGGATGCTAAAGAATATTTTATTTAATGGTATTTAGGATATGATGATAAATTGCATAATGTTTGATTCTTTATACCGTTGTGTTGTCTTATTTGTATATCTGTTAATACATTTGTTTTATTTGTAATGTTCAATTTGTTTTAGTTAAATTGTGATTGTTTTTAGATGTATCCATTTTGAAAGAATTAGTAAAGTTTATTTGATTGTATTGATACAGAACTCCATGAAAGAAATAAATGTTTTTGTTCGCCATAATGATCTTTCTAGAGTAACAGATATTATTCAAAAACATAAGGCCGGTATTACATTTTTTGATATACAAGGTACGGGAAGAACACCTAGATCAGTTCCTGAAGTAGTACATGCATATCAAACCGGAAGAAAAACCGTTCCGAGATTTATAGGCGGGATTCTTGTTATATCTATTGTATCGGATTCAACTGCAAAACTATTAGTTGAAGAGATTCTAAATAGTTTTGGTGCCCAACAGGAAGAACCTCTTGGTGTTCTTTTTGTTAAAGACGTAGTCGATGCCTATGAACTAGGAACAAAAATATCTGGCGATAAGGTAGTGGATTTACAGTAATTTAACTCACAGTATACCAATTAGCATAAGTTCTCTAAAATACATTCCTTAGAAGATAGTTCCTCACATCAAGATTGAACCTTTTTGTCCTGAAATATCCGGATATCCTTTTCTTAAAATCTGCGAATGATGGATAGTGTTTTAGCACTAGCAGATCTCGCTTGGCCATGTTCCAAACCTCTTCCATCACCATAAACTCTGGTGATGCTGTCGGAAGGTATACCGGGATCAATGTATTCTTGTTTTCTTCAAAATACTCTATTACCCTCCTTGACCTGTAGTGTGGTGACGCCTTGTCCATGAAAAGATGGCATTTTGGGAATTTACCA
>JBNJLU010000342.1:0-2607 GCA_050591185.1 Candidatus Nitrosocosmicus sp. | reverse complement strand
AATAAAAAAAATAAACAAACTATTTGGTGTCACTATTTTGTTAACTACCCACTATATTGAAGAAGCTGATGTTCTCTGTGACAATCTAGCCATAATAACCCACGGTAAAATAATAGCCAGGGGCTCATCCCAGGAGCTTAAAGCCATGGTTGGTGGCGACTTATTGGAAATTGATTTCTTCAAGTTTTTTGATTTGTCTGTGATTAAAAAAATTGACGGGGTCATAGAAATTAGGCAGGAGGAAGATGACAAAAAAGAGGGGGAAGAGGGGGAAGAAGATGACAAAAAGGAAAAACCATTGAAATTTTTTATCAAAGTCAAAGATGCAGAGACCATTCTACCGGCATTAATCACCACAATAACTAAGATTCAGCCAAACGTCATAAAATCAATTAGAATAGAGAAACCCAATTTGGAGTCAATATTCCTCGAGCTAACCGGAATGCGCATCAATGAAGACGATGAGAAAACAGATAAACAATTTTATACAAAGGCAAAGGGGTAAGTCTAAGGCAGTTAGGATGGCAACGGTGAGGCTTTTAAACCAACTCATTGGACTATACATTAGGGAAGTCAAAAACACATACAGAAACCCAGCAATCATCGCTTTGAGTGTTATTCAGCCACTTTTGTGGATAGTGTTCTTTGGAAGTAGCTTTTCTTACGCACCCAAATCATTCCTTGAAGGTTTCTTTCACACCGATAACTATATAGCATTTTTGCTATCAGGGCAACTTTCAGCTTCAATGTTGTTTGTAGGCATGTTTAGCTCCCTAAGTATGATTCAGGACAAGAAATCAGGATACCTAAGGAGAATTATGGTGACACCTACAAGGAATTACATTATTTTTCTAGCTAAGGTATTAGGCGCCTCAACTCGCGGAATGCTTCAGGTTCCAATTGTATTTTTAAGTGTCATGCTGTTTGGTGTTGCAATACCTGAACCATTTAGTTTAACTGCATTCATAGCTGCTTTGTTTTTACTAAGTCTAGGTCTTTCGTCAATATATCTTCTGATTACTATGAAAAGTTCTGATTGGCAAATTCCAACAGTCATATCAAACTTTATCAACCTTCCTTTAATGTTCTCTAGCACAGCACTTTTTCCAAAGGAAAACTTTCCCCCTTGGATGCAGATTATTTCAGACATGAATCCAGTATCTTATTCCTCAACTTTTGGAAGGGAGATAATTATTTCAGGCAACAGTATCTCGGCTAATTGGGTTTACTTCTTTTATCTTTTCATCTTTGCTTTGGTTATGCTTATAATTGGCATGTTCGCAGCCACTAAAACGTTAAAAATTGAGTGATATTACGTGACCCATTCACCAAAACTGTATTTGGCAATGCTTTACAGCAATAGGCGTATATATAGTTTATTTGTGTTTCATGCGATACAATAGAAACAACAGAATACCAACAATGAAGGGTCTAATCCTTTAGGTATTGCATAATTATGTCTCTTGCCTTTTGTTGTGAAAATATTTCACTTAGGTTCCTTGGCTTTTTGTCCTCGAATATAAAATCTGCATACCATTTAGAGCTGAAGGTAGTTAGCATCAACAAGATTGGCAGCGTGTCCTTACCCTTTTCGGTCAGCCTCCACAACACCATCATCGGGGTTTTCTTTTATCTTAAACATTCGATCAACCCCTCCTTCTCAAGATCTTTCAGGCGCATCGAAAGAACTCGTGGTGTGAACCCTGGAATGGAATCCAGGAGCCTATTGAATCGCTCAATTTTGCGAAACCCAGTGTCCCCGGATTATTAATATGGTCCACTTTTTACCCAACACCCCTAAACTGGTCCTTATTGGGCATTTGACAAATTTCACTTGAGGTTGTAGCACACCTTCGTAATGTTTGGTTGACGTACCTTCTTGACCTATGGTAGATTGCAACTATAATTATACTCTCTCACATACCTTTAAACTATGATTTTCATTTCATTGTCCATGAATAAATCTAGCACAACAGAGAAGGAAAACCTAATAGAAATTACACCGTATGCTTTTCATGTAGCAACGGACAAAAAATCACAAAGCGATTTTACAGTTAAAAAAGCATATCAATGAGATTGTTCAAGATGTGAGGTTTAATTCATGAGAATTATCATATAGCGCATATGTTTTCTGTCAAATCTCTATTACCAAGCCTAACAAATAGTCATTGATTACAATTCATAGAATTTGAACGGTTGGAAAATCTAATCTAAACCACACCAAACTGCATAGTCAATAGCCGCTAATTTGGATATGATTGTTAATAAGCATGTTTCTTTACGATGAAAAAACATATTTTAGTATAACAAATTAAGGGAATTTTTTGACATGGTTATTATACAAGCGCATCCAAACATCATTCTGTTCACAAATGAAAGGAAAATGTGATGAGTGTGGTATGGAAAATGTTGAAGTTACATCCATAAAAAAGGCAAATTCGGATAGACAAGTTACATTATGCAATCAGTGCAGACCCGCTGATGGCGCCTATGCATATTAGGCGACAAGTATTATACCGACAACTATACTTCCGAGATACTAACTAACCCCTTTTACCAACCATTAATATATACATCTATAAGGAACATCAGGCCTATAACGCCCAT
>JBNJLU010000341.1:0-2632 GCA_050591185.1 Candidatus Nitrosocosmicus sp. | reverse complement strand
TGGACTACACCTGCTTTTATCGATATAAAAATGAAGAGAACAAAAAGATTAAGACCCTATTTAGAAAAGGAGATTTGGGATAAAGAGGAACTATTTGCATTAATAAAATATGAACCCTATAAAAGAAATAAAGCCGCATTAGCTCTGCTTTGGGATCTTGATGCTAGGCCTCATGAAGTGACTTTATTGAGGATCAAACACATAAGACTAAAGGAAAAATACGGAGAAGGAGAAATTCCTCATGAAGCAAAAACCGGTAGCGGTCCACTATTGCTTACATTTTCTCTCCCATATGTAAGAGACTGGCTTAACGAACATCCTTTTAAAAATGAACCTGAAGCAAGGTTAATTTGTAATCTTTTGACAGGCTCACCAATTAGATCTGATCAAATCAATGAAATGATGAAACAGCTAAAGAAAAGGATAATACGATTAATTGATAGTAATGAAATTACAGATTTACATGAATCAGAAACACTTCGTTATCTATTACTAGTAAAAAAGTGGAATCCTTACTGCATAAGACACTCTGCAATTACCGCCGATTCAGACTATCTTCCAGAATACGCACTAAAAAAGAAGGTGAGATGGTCCATGAACTCAAAACAGGGTTCAAGATACATAAAGAAAAGAATGGGAAATGAGTTAAAAAATAAAATATTGGAGCATAATGGGATCATTGATGCAGACCCGACAAACAAAAAAATGCCGATACTAAATTGCCCACGGTGTGACATTGTAAACGCATTTGAAAACAAGTACTGTTCCAAATGCAGCTATCCCTTGGGACCGGATGCCTTTGAAGAGATTAAGAGTAGCGAAGAAACTCGATTTTTAGAATTGGAAATTAAATACAAAAAGGAAATGAATACTTTAAGAGCAGATATGGAGAAAAAGTTTGAACAATTATTGACAAAAATAGATTTAGTTAAAATGAATTAATATGGGATAGTTGTGATTTACATGTTTTTTCTCTTGGCATAATCCAATAATATGTTTAAGAAAAACTGAGTTGTTTTTATCACCATTTTAGCGTTATTTGTTTTAACCGGATGTAATGAAGGTTTTGAATCTAACTCAGATTCCAAATCGGTGACTATTTCCTTAAGGCGTCCTATATATTCGGCATAATTTCCCAAATGTATTTGGGATAATTCCACATAAGAGTATATCATATACTTAATTTCTTTTTCAAAAGAAAAGGAGATAACCTTTAAATAAAAAATATTGTAAATATCTAGAAAATACTGATATTCGCCTCCCGGGCTCCCTCATAAGTCAAATCTACAAAAAGACTTGCTATACCTAGTAATACAATAAATCTTAATGCAGATTTTCTATTAAGATTTTCCATCTTTCATTATTGCCAATTTAATATTTTATTCATATATTTATGAAAGATAAATAACTTTATCATTATCAATACTTTTACTAATCAAGTTTTTCTTCCCGTACTATATGAGGAGAGGTAGTTTTAAATATTGCATAAATATAATCACCTGCCCTAATTCCAAGATAAGTTCTGGATTCATTTGTGATTCTTGATATCAAATAAGTGTTATTTATTGTCAGGTGTACGTCAATAACACCAGTAGTTTTTACCTGTGAGTCTACAATCTTTGCTACTTTTGCCTTTAGGATATTACGAGCGCTGGTTTTTGAAAGTTCCAAGGAAAGAATAATGTCTTCAGGTCTAATCAATACTCCCAACATAGAATCAATTGGATAATCCCCTAACGTTTCGATTTTATGAGATCCCCTTATTAGAGTAGTAACACCATTTTTTGATGATGCTACCTTACCTTCTATGTAATTGTAGCCCCCTTTAAAAATTTCATATAAAAATGGTAATGATGAATGATTTGAATATGATAATATTGAGCTCAAAGTATCAGTTCTCTCAATACAACCTTTGCTTAATACCGATACTGAATCAGCAAGTGCATAAACATCATCTACAAAATGAGTTACATATATACCAGATACTCTTTGTTTTTTAAGAACTCTTCTAAGATCTACTCTGGTCTTTCCTTTAGTTGGATCATCAAGGTGAGCAAGTGGCTCATCCATAAGCATTATTTTCGGTTCAGTTATCAGCATTCTTGCCAAAGATATCTTTTGCATCTCACCTCCACTAAGTCCATAAATATGCCGATTTAAAAGATGAAAGATTCCAAGGCTTTCAAAAAGTCTTTTAATCTGTAAATCTTTTTTCTTTTTATCCTCTTTTTTAAGACCAAAAGTAATATTCTCATATACCTTCATATGCGGAAATAGACAAGGATTTTGAAACGAATATCCTATGTTTCTTGATTCAATAGGTAAGTTAGTTATATCAACTCCATCGATGGTAATCGAACCACTATCTGGTTTAATTAATCCCATGATTAGGTTAAGAATTGTAGTTTTACCACTTCCTGTAGGTCCAATCATTACTAAAATATTATTATCATCTACTTTCAAATTCAATGGCCCTAACTTGAATCCTGGGAAGTCTTTGACAACATTAACAAGTTCCAGTACCATATTAATTCTCCTTCTCCTTCTCCTTGACTTCTACTCACCTAAAGTTTAATACATCTTTTGTTGCTTTACGTCTAATTTTTTTATTACCATAGAATATACCAATACT
>JBNJLU010000340.1:0-2646 GCA_050591185.1 Candidatus Nitrosocosmicus sp. | reverse complement strand
GTTATTTTGATTTAAAGGTCTTTGAAAGAATAATTTAATATTTTTTGTCCAGCCTAAAAAGGTTTTGGCATATTTTATAGCCTCGTTATTTTTATTATCCGATGCAATTATGACTAGTTTTTTATCAGTAGCTTCAAATCCATCGCAATGTGGGCAATGCCATACACCACTTCCATTAAAATCTTCAAAGTTTTGTATGTCCGGTTTTACATGTTCTACCCCCGTTGCAATAATCAAATATTTTGCTCGGGCTTTTCTTCTTTTGAATAAATCATTCTCTTTAACATTTTCACCTGTTGTTGCCGTCGTTATTAAAAAAAGATTATTATCATAATCCCTTTCCACCTTTTTTACTCTTTTCTCTATCCTTTTTACAGAGCGGTATTGAAGCACATCCTTCCATGCTTTTTGAATTAGTTCTTCTCGGGGCGTTTTTTCAAATCCCAAATATCCATGTATAACGGATTTTCTGCTTTGCTTCACATCGAAAATAATTGTAGGTCTAAGATATCTGCCTAATAGCAATGCTGCAGATAAACCAGAATACCCTCCACCTATTATTGCAACATCGAAAATATCCTCAATCGTATCGCCATCATACTCTTTATTCAATTTATCATCGATAATATTGCAATTACCCTCTTTTTCCGGGTTTATCTTTATGGTGTCCATGTTGTAGTATTGTAAAAATACATTATAACAATGAATAATTATATAGAGTAAAATTAATTACTAATTCAATAACACTTAAAATCGCAGTTATCATCATAAGATGCAGTGTAGTATATCAAAATGTAAAATTTCTATATGCACATGTTTTGAAAACAACAAGAGATTAAAATCAAGCCAATTACAGTAATAATCAAATAATATAGAATAACCACATAGAAATCATTTGCACTAAATAAAACTCATCATTCATGAAATCAATTGTTTTAGTTTGTCTTAAAATTCATATTGAATAAAAAGTAAATGTAAAACATATGGAATGTCCAATTTGTCAAACTAATTTACACCCCAATATGAATAATGCACTAATTGGAAAAAATCAAAGAAACATTAGCATATTTATCCATTATCAAATTTGCCCCGAATGCGGAGAACCCATAGTAGGCATCAAAGAATCGTCTAAAGGAGATATATACATGAATCCCAATAATATAGAAGGCATAACATTTTTGACAAAAGATAGGAGAAAGGAGAGTAAAAAATAGCAAATGATACCAATTAAAATAGTGTAACAACAAACAAATAATAACAAAACATATTTTCCTAGAATATCAATAACAAAATACCACCGGTAAAGTATCAAATTATTGGCCTATTTGATAACGCTGAAAACTTTTTTGTATGGACTTTAGATTCTTTTCATAAATAAAAATACAATAATAATAATATCATATCATATTATAGATATATTTGAATACCAAATATTCGTATAAGTAGATAATAGACAATGTCTAACAATAACAATAAGATAAAATTAAATGATGATGAATTTAACAAAATATCAAAACTATATCAAATAGCATTAGATTCATCATCTCAGTCTACCTTGAGTAGTGGGGGCAGTAGTTTAGACGGCAATATACAGCATAAACAAAAAGCTTGGCATGACGTTCAAAGTTATATGAACGAATTGGGGGAAAAATATGGATATGATCCTGAAAAATACGTAATTAATAAAAATACAAAAGAATTAGAAAAATACTCCTCAGAGTAACCAAGTGATAAGAAAATCAAAAACTAAATATTGCAAACAGCGATATATAAAATATCAGTAAAAGATATTGTTTATCAAGATTATAGCCAGTAATAAAATCTCCAGGTTGGGTATGCAAGGGTAAACGTCCAAGTATTAACCTAATGAACTATTGCAATTTTGGATTCTAAAAGGTAAAATTCTTTAATACCAAAATGTAATATCAATTGACATATTTTAAAGGAGAAAAATCTACTGTATAAATTCATTACAGCGGAGTTTTGAGAAATAATAATAAAATACTTTGGATTTAAGATGATTTTGGAGTTCTCCATGTATGTTTGCATTTAGTACAACGAAAGAACTGTGTACTAGGCTCTTTAGCAGTGTCAGTTTGGACTATCCACCAATATGCTTCATGATTTCCGCATTTAGGGCATTCAGCTTTTTCGGTTATAGAGTCGGTATCGGGTACCTCATCCGGTTCAATCTCAAGGATATCTGAAGATGTCAATAGTTGTTGGTTTTGTAGATTTTGTTGATATTGGCGGTATTATTGTATGTCCTGCATGTTGTCCTGCTCTTTGCTATTGATATCAACCTTACCGTCATTAACAGTATCAATATTTTGATCATTGTCATCTATACTAAATTGAATTTTATTATCAAATGTAAAGACACTATCATCTCTACACCATAATTTTCATGTTTATCAGGTATTTCAATGATACTCTGATTTAAAGGCGCCATATTTTGTAAAAGACTATTAAGCACCATACTTTTAATAGATATAATTTATTTAACATTCTTTTTAAAAATTTTATTGAATATTAAAAGGACGTATTGTGTTTCAAGATCACTAATTATCTACAATTTCAGGCCAAAATTTTTAAATGTATAGTGAATGATAATTTCTAAGAGTACAGTTATTGTAATTTTAGTTA
>JBNJLU010000339.1:0-2648 GCA_050591185.1 Candidatus Nitrosocosmicus sp. | reverse complement strand
ATAGCCCCTATTTAGTAAATGTGATAATGATAGCCTAATGGTCCTCTCGGGAAGCATTGTTTTGTTTATCAAGTCTTTTTGGGTCATTGTGCCTTCATATTCCAAGGTTTTTAAAATTAGTTTGGCGCTAGGGGGCATCTTCAAAAGATCTTCGGCATATTTAACTTTTTTTTCTATAATGTTTGTTGCAGAGTAATTGTTATTTAGGGTAACCAGTTTTGCTGGAAATTCATGCTTATGGCATAGTAGTTTATCTGAAATTTTTATTCTAAATGTGCCATCCAGGATAACTTCGCAGTGGTGGCTTGATGTTATATCAGCTATCTCAATAGAGCTGTCACTTGAAACAATGAGTGGCCTCCTTGTGTTATCTAGGGAATTTACAGAAATGGCAACAAAAACGTGAGAGTTCTGTAAGACTATTGGTCCACCGGCAGACATTGCATATGCAGTTGAGCCTATTGGGGTTGCAATTATAACTCCATCACTGTTATCATGCCAGATGTCTTTGTTGTTTATCCGTAAAAAATGCTCCATTAGGATGGCGCTTTTGTTTGAAAATATTGCTACATCGTTTAAGACGGGTTCTACGTCTTTGCCGTCAACATTTACCGCCAATCTCTCTTCTTCCCTCACTTCATAGTTTCCTGACTTTAGTTTGTCTTTGATTTTTTCAATTTCTTTTACATCAATTTGAGCAAGAAAACCGGTAGAGTTGGATTCATAGATACCCAAAACAGGTGCGGACTCAACTGAAACTTTATGAAAATAATTCAGTATACCTCTGTCACCACCAGGAACCAATACAAGATCAACATCCTTTGCAATTGCTTGGTTTGAGCTGTTCATTATTAGTGTTTGAATATGGGATTCTTCAAGTGATTTGATTAATTGAGAAAGAACTGTTGAATCTTTTCCTGTAAATCCTGATAGAGCGATTCGCATTATGTGAATCTTTGTTAAATTAAGGTAATTTAATAAAGTTTGTTTTTTTGTGGGTTTTACTCTATAATTTTGAATTTAACCGTGTTGTAACAATAAGAAGCATGTCTCTCAATTATGTTTATTTTTCTTGGTACCTTTTCCAAACCCCTTGTTTTTGAATCTAACGCACCAATAACAGAACCAACACCAAAGCATAATCCCCATAAAGGATCTTTTTCTTTTAGATATGAACATGTGAATCCTGTTGTTAGTATATCGCCTAACCCCGTAGAATCAATATTTGGTCTCTGCTTTAAACCCAAAGTATAAACTGTTTTTTTGTGTAAAAGTGATATCTGGTTATTGCTGGTCGAAACCACAAAATCCAGGTTGTATTTTTTCCTTAGCAGTTTCATTCCATCGATTCCTATAATTCCGTTTGTTAGTACTGAAAGCTCACTTTCATCTGCTTTTAGAGCTGTTATGCCTTTAATGCCAACATCTAATTGTTTCTTTAGTGAAATCATGGAGGTATCTTTGTTCCAATGCCGTAGGAAACCCTGGGGATCCAGCATTATGAATCTGTCTTTTTCTTTTGCTTGGGGGAGAATTTGAAATATCTCATTTGAAACTTCATCAATGACTGGGCTTAACACAATGCCGTCTAATCCGCCTGTATCTAAAAAAGTTGTATTGATCGGGGAACATTTTGATAAAAGAAACAGATCCCTGCCCCCATCCCTGTGCATAATTAGTCTGAACCTTGTTGTAGGGTTTTTGTCATCAACCTGATCCGGTTTTATGTAAATACTGTTTTGGTTTAGGTAGTCTAGTTTTTCGCTATCTAGATCATGACCTATTTTGGTAAATAACACCACATCAAAATTAAACGTTTTTGCAATTACGTTGCCATAACAAGATGGTCCACCCAAACTTTCGGTTTCAAATCCTTCCGTGTCTTTAATTGAATCTAAAACAATGTGTGAAAAAATACCTATTTTCATATTCTTAAACGATTCAATAAGAAAAATTTTATTCAACATAATAAGGTTATCATAAGATTTAAAGGATAGAAATAGTTTCAAAAATAATAGATGCCTAAAAAAAGAACTAGTAGGGGTAGAACCAAAGGTGGAAAGGGGAGTTCAGGAACTGTTCATTGTAGTCAATGCGGTGCAATGGTACCAAGGGATAAAGCAAAGAAAATTACCGGAAGGATTACTTTAGTGGAGCCAACTCTTGCAAAAGAATTGAAGCAACAAGGGGCATATATTGCACCATCAACTGATGTGAAGTTTTATTGTGTTTCTTGTGCGGTGCATAGGGGTATAGTTAAAGTGCGTTCGGAAAGCGATAGAAGAAATTCAGGAAAGCTAGGTTGATAATATTTGTAACTTTTATTGATTTGAAATCGCAAATTTTAATATAATAACATGTTATATCTTAAACCTTTTAATATTTTGTTTTTGAGACAATCAAACGTAAATAAATTGTGTTGGTATTTCTATAAATTTATTTTATGTAAATTAGATAAAGACTAACCTAAATTCTATTCTAATGATACTCCCTATTTCAACTCATTTGCTTTTTCGTTATCCTCTTTTTTAACATTTGTCTCTGATGGGGAAGTCTCTGATGAGGAAGTCTCTGATGGGGAAGTCTCTGATGAGGAAGTCTCTGATGGGGAAGTCTCTGATGGGGAAGTCTCTGATGGGGAAGTCTCT
>JBNJLU010000338.1:0-2650 GCA_050591185.1 Candidatus Nitrosocosmicus sp. | reverse complement strand
TTCTTGAATGTTCAATCAGTTCAAGATATGTATTGAATTTCTCGTTATCTACCTCGCATTTGTATTTTTTATGAAAAAGTTCCACTAATCTATTAATAAATAGAGATATTATTAAGTTCTTTTGTTTAATGATTCAAAATTATCATATAATTGCATTTATTTAACTTTTTATCATGTTATTTTAAATATACAAAAGGAAAAATGTATGGATAAAATACTTGCAAACCGTTCTAAACAGCCTTAAAATGGATATTTTTATTTTTGTTTTTTTATTAAATTAGATATCCAGTCATATGTCTCATAGCTTGAAACAGCGATAAATGACATTTTTGAATCAGTCGAAAGATCGCAATTCAAATCATTGCCCTTTTCATCTAAAATAAACCCACCTGCTTCTTTGGCAATAAGATAACAAGCAGCCATGTCAATAGCTCTGATTTTATTTCTGAAATCAAGATATGCGTCTATTGAACCTTGTGCAAAATAACACATTTCTAGTGCATTTGCACCCAAATGTCTAATATGATTAACTGAGGATATGAGTTTTGAAATTGATATAAAATGATTTTCAGGTAATCCAGAAATATTTAAACCTACAACCATATCTTTTGTGGATTTTCCAGTTTTTTTTGTTAAATCCAGTCTCTTATCATTAACAAACGAACCATTGTCTTTAGATGCATAATAGATATCTTTAGATAAGAGATTAAAAACCACTGCATCGGTAACAGATTGGAGTTTCCTATCTGAAGAATAAGCCAAAGAGCAGCAATAAAAAGGGAGCCCGCAATTGGCATTAGTGGTCCCATCTATTCCATCCATCACAATTAAACCAGGATTATTACCTTTTATTAAACCACATTCTTCCCCCAAAACATCGGGTAAAAAATTGTTTTTCTTTAAGGTATCAAAAACAGATTTTTCGGCAATTAAATCGATTTTAGTAGAAATGTCTCCTCCAGCACCCATATTAAATTTTTGCCGCCCTTCAAAAGTCCCTATAACATCTTTAGTATTTTTATAAACGCTATTAGCACACTCTTTTAAAACATCCAAAATCAACACGTTTTGATCACAATAACCCTAATTGGGCAAAGTAATATTAACATATAAATAAAAAAGGTAAAACCACAATAATAGAAAATTAAAATGCAAATATATGTAACACATAAATAGACATAATCAAGTCTTATTTCACATAGCATCCAGATAAAAAAAATAAAATAAAAACGATATTAACCAAAGACATAAAGTAAAAAAAACCGCATTTTATAAGGAATTGCAAAAGTTATTACAAAATTTTTCAATCTAAATTTATAGGTAATGTAGATCTATCTAACACAAAACACATTAGCATGCATTCCTGACATTGACAACCAATAAAACATAATAAAACATAATAAAACACCAATACAACTAAAATACAATGTTGGATAGCCCAGGGCCCTCATCTCCATATATATCACAAGCACCATTTAACCGAGATCTTTTAGGAGTAGTAATAGGGGTTACAAATTCAGGATATGTTATCTTTGAGGGAAAAGAGCCAATAGGTCTGGGGGAATACGTAATAATAACAAATAACGACAAAAAGAAAATACTAGGTGTTGTTGAATCATGCTTTATTAAAAGTGATGCGTTAGACGACATTTCAAGTTTTCAAGAAGCATTAGAAAGTAAATCTGTTGCTGAAATAAATAAAAGAGACAAAAGTTTTAAAGTCAACGTTAAAATTTTAGGCATATTGGATTTATTAAAACAGTCCAAGGTAATATTACCGGAAATACCACCATTACCCGGAACAGAGGTGTACAAAGCAGATGAAAATGATCTTGGAGAGATATTTAATCCCAATGAAGAATCATGGATAAAAGTTGGAACACTCTTAAGAAATAGCAGCGTGCCTGCAAAGATAAACATCAATAAACTTACAACCAGGCACCTTGGGATTTTAGCAATGACAGGTATGGGAAAAAGTAATTTAGTCAGCCTAATAGCCAAATCGATAGCAGAAATCCCAGGTACTATGGTTATTTTTGATTATCATGATGAGTATCGTTTTTTAGAAGGCGGAAACATCAATTTCGTTCAGGCCCAAATAAATCCAAGGTTGCTCACTGCAGAAAAATTTGCAGAGGTGATTGAAATAAGAGATAACGCAGATATTCAAAATACAATATTGTTAAGGGCATTTGATGACGAGGATTTAAAGAAAAAGACCGAAGGCAATTTTTGGGATTTTTTAGAAATCAATATAAAAGAAATTGGTTTTAAAGAAAAAAGATTTACAAACTCTGCCGATAGGGTATCAGATAAAATAAAGGAAGCAAGAAGAAGGTTTGACAGCATATTAATCCCCAACTCATTCGATCCTGTTTCACAAATTAAAGAAGGTAAAGTAAATGTCATTAATTTAATAGAATTTACAGAGAAACAAGCTAATGTTGCAATTGCATTTTATTTAGAATCAATATTATATCAAAGAAAATTATCTAAAAGTCAGAGTCTAAAAGCAAGAGGCAATACGGAAAATCAAATTCTATTTCACAGTCCAGTTATTGTGGTTATAGAGGAAGCTCATGTATTTATTCCAAAAAATGAAAATACAGACACAAAGTATATTGCATCGAAAGTCGCAAGGGAAGGCAGA
>JBNJLU010000337.1:0-2662 GCA_050591185.1 Candidatus Nitrosocosmicus sp. | reverse complement strand
CCCTGGCGGATGGCTACAGCTTGCCTCAAAAATAACCGGTCCAAAGGGGACAGTCATTGGAATAGATCTGAAAGAAATTGAACCCATTCCAAACGTAATTACAATTGTTGGAAGCATAGAAGAGGAAAAAGATACAGGCAAATTAATCAACTTGATAGGTGGAAATGCAGATGTAGTGCTTTCAGATTTAGCCCCAAACGTATCGGGCCTGTGGGAGATGGATCACATAAAACAAATAGATTTGACTAGAAAAGCACTAGAATTCACAAAAACAGTATTGAAAGAAAATGGTTATGCGCTGTACAAGGTATTTCAGGGACAAGACACTGCAGAATTTGTAAATTATCTAAAAGAATTTTTTCTAAACGTAATCATAACAAAACCCGATGCAAGCAGAAAACAAAGCAGTGAAATCTACGTACTATGTAAAAGATACAAAAAAAAGAACAATTACAAATCAGAATAACCAATATCTAAATTCAACTATAAAGCATTAGAGTAATCTCTCTGCTTCATCAAGTTTGGAAATATCACCATATTTATCTATAAGACTTCTTAGTTTTTTTTGGGGACCACCATCATCTAAAGACCGCTTTACAATGGACAGGCCATCTTTAAATGAATCCACTATGTTGCCAATTAGCAATATTGCAGCACTATTTAGCAACACAATGTTTTCTCTGGATTTGTTTGATTTAATCCCATATATTACGCGCATTGTTTCTGTTATGGACTGCAATTTATCTTTTACAGCAAGTTCATTCAGAGCAGATTTTGGCATTCCAAAATCAGAGGGCTCAACAACAGTTTTGTTAAAAGAATAGTCCCCGTCCTGCAAAGATACACAAATCACAGTATTTTTACTGCTAGTAGATAATTCATCCATCCCGTCATGCGAATGAACAATCATAGCATTTTTCAAACCCAAAATAGGAATCACCTGTGGAATTATATCCAATAGACTAGGATCGGAGACTCCTATAACTTGACCATGTAAATTTGTACATGGATTGCACAATGGACCTACCTTATTGAAAATTGTGCGTAAACCCAGTTCCTTTCTCACCTTTGAGGCATTTTTCAAACCGGGATTAAATTTAGGGGCAAAGATAAAACCAAAACCAAGTGTATCGACAGATTGAGCAATTGATGTAGGTTCGATATCCAAATCATAACCGAGATGCTCAAAAAAATCTGCACTTCCGCATAAGCTTGAAGAAGATCGATTACCATGCTTAGCAACTGCAACTCCACTACAGGAACTGGCTATAAGGGCTGAAGCAGTGCTTATGTTAAAAGTGTTTAAAAAATCACCTCCAGTTCCACAATTGTCTATAATAGGGAGATTGACAGATGGTGAAATTTTAATGGATTTAGATTTTATAGCTTTTACCGTTCCACTAATTTCATCCAGACCTTCGCCTTTTAACAACAATGACATCAAAAAAGCCGAAATAAACACATCAGAACAACTACCATCGAGAATATTAGAAACGACATCAAAAACTTCTTTGATATTTAGGTTCTTTTTTTCGGATAATTTTTTCAATATGTAGTGATTTTGATTTTGATATTGATATTGGTCAGAGTAACTGAAACTTTGATTGTTTGTGTTCATTTTTTTATCACGTTGATAAAATTCGATAATATTTTTTTCCCTTCTCCAGTTAAGATGGATTCAGGATGAAATTGTATCCCTTCTGTCATGTACTTCTCATGCCTAATCCCCATTATTTCAGCATCATCTAAAGATTTTGACGTTATCTTTAAGCATTTAGGAAGAGTCTCATTATCTGCAACCAGAGAATGATACCTAGTAGCAGTAAATGGATTATTGACGTTTTCAAATAAACTAGAGTTTGAGTAATATTCAATCACACTAGTTTTACCATGTTTAATTTTTATTGCCCTTTTAACTTTTCCGCCATACGCATGCACTATTCCTTGATGGCCTAAACAAATTCCTAAAATTGGAAATTTAGGTCCTAATTGGGTTATTACGCTACTGCAAATTCCAAAATCCTTTTTAAACTTTGGGTGTCCAGGACCTGGCGATATAACAATTGCATCCGGATTCATCTTTAAAATATCTTTTAAAGTAATCTGATCATTTCTTTGTACAAAAGGAGTGGTATTAAGAAGGCCCATCATTTGAGCAATATTGTAAACAAATGAATCATAATTATCAATGATCAAAATTCTCATTTATTTTAAAACCATATCTATTAGCATAAAGATGATTATATATCTTCCAAATAAAAAATCAACCCAAAGATAACAAATTCCTATACCTCTTATTTCTATCCACAATATCGTTGATGCCAATATTAACTAATTTATCAATTCCAAAATCCTCTATTGCAAACGTGCCCATTATATTTCCAAACAGGATGGATTCCTTAACCAAATCAATATTATCAAAAAAGTTTTTTTGGTATTTGGAAATAAGATACCCCATAAAACCGCCTGCAAACGAATCACCAGCGCCTGTTGGGTCAACAACATCTTCTATAGGATATCCAGGAATTGGAAAAACGTCGTCATTGCAAAAGAAAAGAACACCGTGTTCTCCTTTTTTTATAATAACAAAACTAGGTCCCCATGATAGAATTTGTTTTCCGCATTTAATCAGATTTGGCAAATTGAATAATTAGCTCGCCTC
>JBNJLU010000336.1:0-2665 GCA_050591185.1 Candidatus Nitrosocosmicus sp. | reverse complement strand
AACAGGAATAAAAAATACTACAAATACAATTGATCCTGCAAAAATTCCATAAACCAATCCATTTGATATTTTACTAATATTTAATATCCCTGTCTTATATAGAAATACACCAATCACAATCCCTATAAAAATGGACGTTATCAAATGAATTGAAATACCTGCGATAATCGAATCCATTGTCGAAGAATAGACACCAACAACGTGACCAAAAGATACCCAGATAAGATAGTACGGTAGTCCCAATAGCATTTGAAATACCGTATCAGCTATTCCAAATGTAATGGCACCAACTATCGCACCTACAACGACAAAAAAGACTTCTCTTTTTAAAGAAAAATCGATTCTAATTTTACTATGAACTTCAGCTTTGTTTTCATAAACCCGATCTCTATTATTTTTAATCATGAATTAACAAATCCTAATTTTTTTGCAATTACAACCAACATTTAACTTAAATATCGCTTACATACAATAAATTGATTAATAACAGAAAATGAGACGCTAATGTGTTGGAATTTATCACAAGTATAAAGAAGTACTATGACATGGGCCAATTGTTTTCACACTCCCTACAAGTTCCCCTGAACCCGCCATATTGCGGTTCCCGGTAAATGATCACATTCTCATTTTTATCAAAAAAACAAATTAATTTTTGCATGTACTTTTCATATTCGGTATCAGACATTCCTTTTATTTACATCAATGCTATTAATAATTTGCCTTTAACCGTTAAAGCGTTGAACCGTTGAAATTAAAATGCTATTGTTATTCTTAGTTAAAGTGCTTGCTCTTTAATACAGTCTTTTCTTTATGCATTCTGTTTATTCTTTTACAGTTAATGAATTACTTCTCATACTAGAATCCCGAAAAAATATGGATGATTACTGGAGGAAAATTGGTTAATGAAAGCGGTTTTATCAACGTAGATGAATATCTTGAGACCCATGTGAAAGGAATTTTTGCATTAGGTGATGTGGTAGGAAGATATCAATTTAAACACAGTGCTAATCTTGAAGCACAGTACGCTTTTAATAATATTCTTCATACCGATAATAAAAACCCGGTAAACTGTGCTGCTATGCCTCACGCTATATTTACTTCGCCTCAAATATCCGGAGTAGGATTTACAGAACAGGAATTGAGAAAGAAAGGTCTTGATTATGTAAAATCTACACATCCATATATTCATACTGGAATGGGTCAAGCAATAGAAGATATAGAAGGATTTGTTAAATTTCTTGTCAACCCGAAAAATAGAAGCATTTTAGGATGTCATATTATAGGAACTGATTCTTCAATTTTAATCCATGAGGTACTAGTGGCTATGAGAACAGGCAATGGTACAATAGATAGCATTACCAATACGATACACATACATCCAGCACTTTCAGAAGTGGTCGCCCGAACGGCTAGTAGTTTCTAAGATAGAGAATCATTTGGGTCATAAATTCACCGCTATAATAGTCTGCCAAAAACTTTAGCCTACCTGTAAGTGATTTAGATCATAACTCTATTTTCTATATTGGGAGTAGTCGTACAAACATTCTTTAGTTCTGACACAGATACACTGTACCACGGTACATTGTACTCTAAACCAAACTTTTTTTTACCTGGGAATGAATATGGTGTTAAGTCCAAGAAATCTGCAAACCAGAAGGTATCATTTTCTCTCCTTGATCGTTTTTTGATACTTTATGTTTTATGTGAACCCTTACTAAACCTGAAAAAAACTTTACGGCAACAAACACATTCCTTGCTCTAATTTTCGATAATTCATGGTCTTGACTGTTTTGAGATTCGATATCAGCCGGGCAAAAGCCAAACGTATTCTCTATAACCCCCATTGATCAGAGTATCGTTAACAATACTTTTTTAGAACCTCCATCTGTTATTCAATCCCTATTGAGGATGAGGATGATATTTCTGAATCCAGTCATATTTTTTAGATAATAAAATATGTTTTGTTTAATAAAGCAAAAGCCTTGCAGTAACCTTTTCGAGGCCAATCCTGGAATGCACAAACACAGACCATGCCTTATGGCTTATTAAATATCCCGTTACTTATAATCACGGATGAAATAAAGTATCTTAATCAGGATATTCCTTAAATGAGTAGCCATTTGATACAATTTGAAAGTTAAAGTCAGAAAGAAAATTTATAAAGGCAAAATGGTCTATGAGCAGATCGAGAATAAAAAACAACGAAAAATTAATATATCTATGTGAATGGAGAAATTTACTAATATATTTCTAATATAACATGTATTATTTTGACTATCTATATAATACAGTTGTTTGAAAACATACGTTAACGGGTTTAATGGTTACAAAATAAGTTTAACCGTCAAAAGCAATCAATTTATACGATGCAGGGCATTATTCTTAATGGAAAAAGAAAAAGATGCCAATGCTAAGGATTTTTCATGGATGAATATGGTTTGTCCTTCATGTGCTATTTACTATGGAATAAATTTTTTAATTTCTAAAATAAAGGGTAAGAAAATCAAATCGATATGAATAAAAGACACCTTATCAATATTATTAATAAATATCTAATCAGTGGCAATGGCTCTGTTAACTTAACACATTATTTCTCCATTGTATTGATCAATGAATAAATCAAACCATTGTTTTACATGCTTTAGTTTACAGTTCTTTTTTCTGC
>JBNJLU010000335.1:0-2666 GCA_050591185.1 Candidatus Nitrosocosmicus sp. | reverse complement strand
CCGCAAACGAAACCAAGGACCTTATTCCTGTTGTTGTGAATTTGACTAAGAACACCAATGCTACTGATATTGCATTAGAATAAATCCAAGAAATAACCAATCCAAAATGAACGGATTAGGAAATTTTTAGTTATTTTTTTGACATGTGCCTGATTTTCAATCTTTTTATTTCATATTTGTTATTTATCAAAATTGGTCTATTTTTTATGTGCATCAATTACTCTATATCTTATGTATTTATCCTCTAATGAAAATTTGGGTGGGTGTGGGTCATTAGTTTCTATTTTGCATACTGGGCAAATTTCCTTTAGAGTGTATTTTTGGCAGATTTTACATTTTCTAATTTTGTGTTTCATTTCTTTTCAATGTTTATATGTTGGTGTGGGTCTTTTTAGATTCTTCTCTGGTAAATTTAAATGACCCTCCGTTTTTCTCTATGTTGTTCTTAACCTTTTCTATTACCTGATTTAAGACCCTTTCAGCTATTTTGAAATTTTCTGCAGTAACTGTTATTCTGTATTTTGGGGCGCCAACATATGTTATATCGATTTTTGCGTTATTTTTTGAACCCTCTACTGAGGTTAGAATGTTTTTAATCACATCAATACCATTTCCTTTTTTGACTATGATTTCAAGTACTGCTCTAACTTCTATATGTGGTATCTGAATCTTTTTACTCTCATGTTCTATGGCCTCGATTACTTCTGGTTTCAAATCCATATTACTTAATATTTCTGTACCCTTGACTGCTACTGCTTCAAAAGCATCGTATATAAAATCGTATTTCTGAGTTAATTTATCACTTATTTCTTGTATTGTATTTTGATCATAACCTAATTTTGTTTTTATGATATCCATAAAGGCTGATCCTTTTTCATCTTTTTTTACTTCAATCACTTTTGATTTTTTTTCTTCTCCTGTAACTTGTTTTAAAGATAAATCTACTTCTGATCTTGCTTGATTGACTCGTATTACTTTAAGTACTGTCTTTTGTTTTAGTTTTACATATCTTTCGATATTTCTTATCCATCCTGTAGCTATCTCTGATATGTGAAGAAAGGCTGTGAGATTATCATATTCGTCAAGTGTTACATATGCACCATGTCCTGTAACCTCTTTGACTGTGACTATTACTATCTCACCTATTTCAGGAAGTTTTTTTGTTTCAGAAATACTCAATATAATTAAACCAATTTGATAGATTAATTAATTTTGCTTTTTATTGGTTTAAAAGTCTATTCCCTTTTTGGCTCTAATGCCTTTTTTATAGGGGTGTTTCACTTCTTTCATTTCTGTTACAAGGTCAGCTAAATCTAATATTTTTTTAGAAAGATAATTCCCGGTCATTATGATATTTAATTCTGTTGGTTTTGATTCCAACATACTAATTACTTCATTCTCTGTAATAAGATTTAATTTAATTGCATAATTTATTTCGTCTAGAATTATCGTATCGTATTTGTTGGAACTTATTTTTTCTTTTGCTATTTTTATTGCATTTTTTGATGATTGTATGTGTTCATCAATTGGGTGATCATCATCAATTATGCCTACAAATCCTTTCCCTGTAACTATCAACTCAAAATTAGGTTTGAGTTTGTTAGAACTGTATAACTCTCCATAATCCCATTCTCCTTTGATAAACTGAATCATGCATACATTATGATCATATCCTATTGCCCTTAATGCAATCCCTAAAGCTGCTGTTGTCTTTCCCTTTCCATTTCCATAATAAACAATAATCAGACCACTTTCTGTCATTTTATTTTAAACATCCTGTATCATTTTCATATGCTTTTAAAAAATTTATTTTTGAAATTAATAAGTGTATATGTATATTTTGAATTGGCACTTTGTTTTTATTTGTTTTTGATGGGTCTTTTGAATAATATGATTTTATATTTGATGATGACTGTTGCAGATTGGCGGCTTCTTTTAGAAATAAGCTTCATGTTGTTCCTGCTTGTTGTATTTTCATGTGTGGTTATTTTTTATTTCTGCTGATTGCTATGCAAAAGTTTAGATATCCACAACAACCATTTTTTAGTCTTGTTGTGGATGTATGAATGTCTCAAAATCATAAAGGTATAGTTATTTATGGGTGTGTTGGACTTATTGAACTAGATGAATCCTTTAGAAATGTCTGTGCAATGTTCTTTCACAAATTTGGTTGTGTCAAAAGAGATCCATGAATTAAAGGTCAATCTTCATTTTTGAAATAGATCTATACTCAAAAGTAATATGGGGTGTGAAAAAATAATGGATTTCAAGAACAAAATAGAATACCTTGCTGGTGAAGCTTGTAAGATGTTGTTTCCAATTGCTGTTGATGTCTTCCAAGGCCACGGATCCAAGGTTTCTGTGTGTACATTATCAAGTATTGATCTTTTGATAAAAATATAAAAGTTGGATTTAATGAATAAACTGCTGATTTCTGGTAGATTGCATTCTGAGAATAAGGGTATAGACAAAATGATAAATTACTGCATTGATCATCCTCAACTTGAATATGTTATACTATGTGGAAAAGACACTATTGGTCATTATCCTGGTAATGCTTTAATTAATTTAATTGAAAATGGTGTCGATCGTGGCGGGAGAATAAAAGGATCTTTTTCTCCATCGCCGTTTATTTGCTCTGGAAATGCAGATGTTGAAAAATTTAA
>JBNJLU010000334.1:0-2687 GCA_050591185.1 Candidatus Nitrosocosmicus sp. | reverse complement strand
GTACGATAGACTGGATTGCGGTAACATAATAGGGGAAAGAGATGACTCTGTAATAGTAGAAAGGGATGTAATGAAGGAACACATTTACGTTATACCAAAATCAAAGATTCAGGGATATGATGGTTCACGATTGATATTAAATCTTTCAGAATCAGAATTAAAATCATTTGAAGAAAAAAGAGATAGTAGCGGCGAATCCGGTAACGATAGTGGGAAATCAACCGGTATTAAAGGCGCCATTTCTGGTACTATAGATAAAGTTGTGGATACAACTATGGGGGTCAAAGATAAAGTTGTGGATACCACCAAAGGTGTTGCAGGGAAAGCAAAAGACACAGTAACTCCGGATTCTTCAACATCTGCTGCATCTGGACAGAATATGCAGTATGAAGAAGGCTATGCGGGTACTGATACAGGACGAAGTGAAGATCCACTAACAGAATATAGGGACAAAGAGGCAATGACCCCGGCCAAAATAAAAGAACATGAACCTACCGCCGTAAAAAGAGATCCAAATGATCAAATAATAACTGAGCCCGGTAGGACAGGTACGGATGATGAGAAAGCAAAGGATGAGTTCCGTAAGCGCGGAATGACCAAGGTCGATTCCGGCAGCTCAGATACCGGCAGCTCGACAACCGTTACAACAGAAACTACCACTACTGTAGAACCTTCCTAAATCATATAGAAACCGACTGATTCTCTTTATCTTTTTTTTATTTTTGTTATTATTTTAAAAATGTATGAGAAAATATTTTATTGAAATATGTTTGTAGATAAATTCTGGCCGGATGTTTTTCCAATACCACTAAAAAACTAAGATTTGCCAAACTTATGCAATGATAAAATCCCAGTTAATTTTCCGGTTAGGCGCAAATAAACAATTTGATCAAATATTTCTTTTGTAAGTTTTTGCAATCTTTCACTTTCGTGGAAGTTAAAATCTTCCTCATAACTATTAGCAATCCACTCGCTAACCTTTTTATCCAAGTTATCGGTGTTTTCATCATCAATTGACGAGATCACATTGCCTTCCAATAATTGTTTAACAAATTCATTAACCGTCCAATACTGAAATTCAATTAGCGAATGCATTCATACCATAATTCAGTAAAGACATATAATGTTTTTGGAAACCAACTCGCATTACTTTTATTTTTTGTTTAAGATTGCGATTTTTTATCTTCTGCAGGGCAAATAATCATCGATGCATTTGGTTCTAACTTTTTCATATTTCAGGGCTACCAGATTTTGCTTTTATTACAGAAAGGCCGAATGTGGATCAATCTCTAAAAACCTTCTGTCTGTGGATACAATCTGCGCAATATCTGTCCAAACACTGTTTTTCCATTTTTCCCAGCCAACCCTTCCATAGGAAAAGATCAGAAACAAACCAGAATATTGTGCCATCTTTGATACACCTATAATTGGGACATTCTCACTTTCGTACTAAATGGCATCAATCCATGAAAAACAGACAATCGACTCAAAACCATAAAAATCAAATCATTATTTGTTTGTCCAAAGGTTGTGAATTTTGTATTGCCTAATACGATTTTATAATCGATATCAATATATTATTTGAGTATGGTGAAACCTCTTTGGAGTGGTATTTATGGGATTTTCAAGTATTATTTTATGGGATGGCATTTATGCAATAAAGGTTCAAGTATATGTTAACTATTTTCACGTTACGGCCATGTTCCTATTCCTATATCATAAATAGTAACCAAAAAGAAGGCTAAATTTTTTTAACCCATAAAAAGATTTCCTTGAGTACCTAAATATAAATACTTTGTTTATAACTTATCAATAACATGGTTAATAACAACAATAGCAATAGCGATGATAATAGAGGGCTAGCATCAGCTGACGAAGAAACAAGAAAGAGAGTTGCTAAAAAAGGTGGAGAAGCACCACACCATGAGAGGGGATTACAAGCTGCTGACGAAGAAACAAGAAAGAGAGTTGCCAGTGTAGGCGGAAAAGCATCTCACAAAAACAATTAAAATAAGTTCAAAATAAAATATTGTTTCACCAATAAACATCCACCATTTTTTTCCAATTTTTAAATCTGGATAAAAGGATGTGCTGTTGATTTTTTTATGACATTTAGAGAAACATATGTAAAAGTTTGCATTCAATAACTTTTTTTTCAGAAACAAGAATTTTGCTTTTTATTTATATAAGTTAAGATTATATTTTTTCCTCGTTTAGACTTGTCAGATTTAAAATTTAAAAAATATGGGGTTCTGCATCTTCCTTGGGTGTTGAAAATGGGTGTTTATATTTGGGTGTAGGTTGAGAATCAATCCAGGTGTTTTTCTGACTTCTGCAACTAAGGCCGTTGTCTCATTATCAGTAGAGATATCATTTTCCGTACATCTTCTAATAAACAAAGTCTTGATAAAAGATAGGCGGTGTCTAAACACCGCTCATTTAATCCTCAATTTTTTAAATGTCATCTACTATTGGATTGCCTGAATTCAATTTTTTTTATCCTTCAAGTTGTGCCATTGTCTCGGTATCCTTGAAACCTTTTCAGTTTTGCAGCCCATCTCATTGAATTGAATTCAACATTTTGGATTCTAACGGATCAGATATTTTCCCCCTCTTTCTTTTGTGTTATCAAAATTTTATATTCCGTATGTGATGTAGTTTCACCTTCACAAAACCCATCTTTTGGT
>JBNJLU010000333.1:0-2696 GCA_050591185.1 Candidatus Nitrosocosmicus sp. | reverse complement strand
TATAATATCTGTAAACCAATGCCGGCTAATTGGGGGGGATCAACAAATTTCCCTTTGCATCAAATATAGTTTCAGGTCTATCAGTATTTAATCGAATTGTAAAAGAGCAAACTTTAGGAAAGTATAATAATTCTTCTTGCATTGATCCAGAATCAGTAACTTCTGCCCAACATTTGCCACTATCCAAAAACTCCACAACACTTCCATATTCTTTCCATAAATTTGTAATTATGAATTTCTCACTATATTTTTCTTCCAAGTTTTTTAGTTTTGAATATAGATTGTATTTGTTTAAAGCAGAAATGGTTGCATTTAACAATATCAGAATAACTTTAAACTCAGTTTTCGTTATCAAGTCAATCAAACCCCCAATAATTGCATTAAACCTATGGAATGTCAAATTTTCCCTTCTATGTATATCCATTCGAATCCAATTACCTGATTCTAATAAAGGATAAATATCAAATATGCTTTCTTTTGACTTATTGTTTCGCTTTAAATCTATTGCATCCACTACTGAATTACCTACCGTATAAATATCGTTTTCAGGATATCCCTCTCTTATCAAATGATCTCTGTTAAGGTTGGATGGAACAAAAAAGAATTTTGTACCGGATGAGCAAACCCATGTATCAATTTGTTCGGGAAATGGTTCATCCCGAGTTAAGAACCAACAATCATTAGTTAGCTGATCTAAAAAGAACTTTTCTAAAAATATCTTGTTTGGTATTTGATTAATTTTAATAGTCTTTAATATTCTTGGACTCATAGAGCGTAAACCGGCCTCGTTTTGCCCTACCTTTTGACCCAAACCAAAAACCCAAGATAATGTTGCCATCCCAGCTACTAATGTGTCACCGTGAACTATTGGCAAAATATGCTGATTAGGGTATTTATTCTTAAGATGTCGTCCAAAATTCCCAAATTTAAAAATTAAATCACTTGATTTCTCCATTAAATCCCCTCTTATATTTAGATCACAAACAATTGAATCACTTAAGCCGAATTCTTTAATACCATAGCTTAATAAATCATCATAGTGTTGGCCTGTGGAGATCACAAAAACAGGCAGATTTTGTCTTCTGGCTTCCAATAACAGCGGAGCCTGCTTATAAAAGTCGGGTTTTGTCCCAATAACTATTGCTAAAATTTTTTTAGAATCCTTATTTTGTAAAAATACATTTGTAAGATTATTTTTGTTAATTGTAATTGGTAAAAATAGATTTTCTTTCTTAAACTCTAATTTATTACCATTATCTTTTCTCAGTTTTTGATAATTAATTTCTTTTTTCAATAGAGATAACTTCCCTTTAATTCATGATCAATTAGAATCAAGTGTAGTGTTTCGTGTTTGAGTGCTTTTTCTATACTTAACCACACCAAGGAGAAATAATAACATTCCAAATATTACAAAAATTAAAGGTGTATTAGCAACCCATATAGGCAGTTCAATGTGTTTTACCTGAGGTATTAGAAATGAAACATAAATCATACCCACAATAAGAATAATTCCAGCAGAAATAACTAGAATTGATGATAATTTTGAACGTTCTCCCGATACAGCATTTGTAAAAAAAGATAAAGCCACAGCAGGACCTACAGATAGAAAAATGATTTGAATAAATGAACTAGAAGGCTCTATAATTGTTTGAGGACCCTCGGAATTAGGTCCAATCAGAAAGGTATAGAACGAAATGGATAAAAAAACAAATAAAACTACCAAACCTACAACGGATAAAGATAACCATTCGTCAGTTTTTAACATCTTTTATTTTTAGTAAAAAAGAATGATTATTTTAATTTTATTAAATTATTCCAATAAGGCGAGCTAATTCTTTTCTCGCTGCAGCACCCAAAACCCCAGCCGAGTATTCAGGATTTGGCAAATTAATATAAATTCCAAATCCTCTTTCAAGCCCAGACCATGAAGCTAAAAGTGGATAAATTTCAATATGCCAATGGAGCTGCCTACTATTCTTCTTTTCAGGAGATATATGAAATGCGATACTAAAATCAGGTTTTCCTAAAACAGCATCCATTCCGCGCATTGATGAACAAATAACCAAAGCCAAGTTTGTAATATCTTTTTGATTTGTCTTTGAAAAAAAAG
The DNA here is from genome assembly GCA_050591185.1 of Candidatus Nitrosocosmicus sp. Lineage (GTDB taxonomy): Archaea > Thermoproteota > Nitrososphaeria > Nitrososphaerales > Nitrososphaeraceae > Nitrosocosmicus. The sequence goes on along the minus strand of JBNJLU010000333.1, from coordinate 586 downwards.
TAGAGTGCCTCTTTGGACATATCCAAAATTCATAATTGTAAGTAGGAGCCCAAGGTACTAATGTAATAAAGCTATCTGTGGTAAAAAGCTGTCTGGGGCCATTAATCTCTGATTCAATCATATTGCAGGCAGGACAGATACCATTTTCATTCATCGATTGATGAAAAGTTTTAGCTTCTTTTTCAATAATTGGCGGGATAGAGGAAAATGTTGTGATACGAAAATTAGGATGATTTATTGTACTACCGCCTTTTTTCCCTCGACTCGCATGAATTGCTACGTATGTAACCCCCTTTTGACTGTACAACCATCGTACTCTATCTTGTAAAACCAACAATAAATTCGTCCATTGATCTATAGATAAATCAGTTAAAGATTCATTATGTTTAGGAGTGGGTATTATAATTAAGTCATACCCATAAGCTGGTTCCCTATAGAAAGGTTTGTCAGAATATTCATGGTTTGGGGTTGTTGTAACTATTGGATTCTTACATTCAAATACTCTTATAGCCCAATTTTCATTTTCGTCTCCTTGAGAATCATATAACCTATGAAGCATGCCATCAATGACAACAAATGACAAAAC
>JBNJLU010000332.1:0-2701 GCA_050591185.1 Candidatus Nitrosocosmicus sp. | reverse complement strand
CCGGTATATAAAATTGCAGAGTCGTTATTTTTGCTGAGCATCTTCTTGCCCATCAATAAACCCACCAAGAAACTAGCAGATAGATTGTTTGATGCCCCCTTCCACCCGTATTTTGCGAGTTCTTTGCTGTTTGAAAAGTTAAGCACGATATCACCTTTTAAGTTTGGCTTTATCAATTGGCAATGGATATTTTCATTGCTGGTCTTTATGGTAATAAAATTACGCCTACTAATCAATATTGCTTTTCGTTTTCTGTAATTTGTTTTTTTATTTCTAATTCTTTTAAGTGTTCTAATATAAGACATTTAATCCATCCTCTCTCTTTATCTAACTATCAACAAAAAACTTTTGATTCTCTTATAAACGTTTTAAACTCGATGGTTACAGTAATAGTAATAATAATAGTGATAGCAATATTTTTTTTGAGCTCGGGTTATTTTTTCTGCGATTGTTATCGCCCTTTGTTGGCTATCAAGCTTGCAAATATACCAGCCCCCATGCCATTATCAATATTTACAACGGCAAGACCAAAAGAGCAACTTTGAAGCATAGACGATAAGGAACCAATTCCATTTGAACCAAATCCATACCCAACAGATGCAGGAACACCAATCACCGGAATGTTGACCAATGACGTAACAACGGAAGGTAAGGCCCCCTCCATGCCTGCAACCACTACCAAAACATCCACGTTATTTGACATCATTTCTTTGAGCGATAGAAGCAAACGTTGAATTCCACTTATGCCAACATCATATCCTAGAATGGTTGAGCACCCCATTGAAAGAGATGCTATTCGGACCTCTTCAGCAATGCCAATGTCAGACGTGCCCCCGCAAATAATTCCAATCTTCCCGCCCTTATTGGAAGGTAAAGCCTCTATTTTGTCATAAATCAATATAGTACTGCAGTTGTGCCCTTTTTCAACAAAAAACCCCTTTTTTTTAAAGTGATTAATTAGTTTATTTATTACAATAGGCCTTATTTTACTGATTACAACATAACCCTTTTTTTCCAAAATTTTGTCAGAGATAGAGACAATCTCCACAGTTTTTTTATTTATAGCTAAAACGACCTCGGGAACATATTTTCTCAAATCCCTATTCACATCTATTTGTGCAATATTGTTTTCAACATACGCTATAGAAAAAAGTGATAGAGTTTTAATCACCTCATCCAAACTTTTTTTATCGTTGTAATAATCCAATAAGACATCTTTTAAATCCATATCGGCTTTACTGAACTTAAATTTAAAGAGGTTGGAAATTGCTTCTTTTATGCTGTCTGCGCCTTTGGCAAATTGATCTTTTTCAAAATCATCTAACGGCAACTCAATTATTTTTTCAACACCACTCTTCCCGACTATAGCCGGCGCTCCAAGACACACATCTCTAACCCCATATTGCCCATCAAGATATACCGAAATTGGAATTACTGTTTTCTTGTCTTTAACTATTGATTCAATCATTGTTGATACAGCATTTCCCGGTGCGTATACAGTCGCGCCCTTGAATTTAATTACTTCGGCAGCAACCTGTTTTGTTTTTTCGTAAATTTGCATGGATTGCTCTTTATCTATAAATTCTTGCAATGGTATTCCGGAGACAGATGAGAATCTAATCAAAGGTAACATATTTTCACCATGTTCGCCTATAACCATAGCAGATATTGACTTTCTGGAGACTTTAGTAAAATCATGAATAAAACTAGTAAATCGGGATAGGTCCAACATTCCCCCCATTCCCATCACCTTGTTTGGAGGAAATTTAGTGGTTTTTAGTGCCAAGTATGTCATTGGATCAAGAGGGTTGGTTACAACAACTAATATGCAATCATTTACATTCTCGGAGATTTTTAATGATACATCCCTTACTATCGATGCGTTAGTTTTAAGCAAATCCATCCTTGTCATTCCGGGTTTCCTCCCAACCCCTGCAACCAGAACAACAATGTCAGAGTTCTTTAACTCGGAATAATCATTTGAGCCCACAACATAACTGTCTAGACCTTTTTCTGAAAGTTGGTGATTTATATCCATTGCCTCTCCTTGGGGCAAACCCTCAACAATATCTAGCAAATTTATTTTAGGGTCCAATTCTCGAAGACCACAATTCAATGCAACTGATGCACCAACCTTTCCAGAACCAATTATTGATATAGTCATAATAAAGTTGAAATTAATTTTTTATTTATAGTTTTAAATTCAAGATACAGTACTCACCTAAAACATAATATTGATGATGACGGTGACGGTGACAATATGGATTGTAATATTGGAAAAGGGAGAGTGAGTGATAGAGCATGGTGATTGCATCTGCGCACATTTAAAACAATGATATATAAAAAATGGATACCTAAATAAACTCACAAAAGAAGATAAGATTAGCATCAGGTATTTTAAATGAGTAAGATAATAATTATAGATCCGCAGCTCGCAGGGATTTCCGGAGATATGTTACTTTCAAGCTTGGTTGATAGTGGGGCAGATAAAAAAAAAATTATAAACAACATCAATAAAATACAAAACCATTTTCAGGATTCAAAAATAAACAAAATCGATTTTATTAAAACAGAATCAAATGGCATAGGTGCCACAAGATTTGTCTTTGAATTTGATGAAAGGATAAAAGAAAAAAACGCTGTAGACATGTATAGGGTGATTGCAAATTGCTGTCACAACATAGGCTTGTCAGAAAAAGCA
>JBNJLU010000331.1:0-2703 GCA_050591185.1 Candidatus Nitrosocosmicus sp. | reverse complement strand
ATAAAGTGTATCCCAAAAAAGTAGTTCATAATCAAGAATCAATCTTGCAGATGTACGTATAGATTTTTCACTATATGGAGAATTGACTGACGATAGTATTAATTCATTGGATTTGTCGATAAATTCTTTTGGTAATGGCGAAGCAAAGCTGTCCAAAAATACACAGGAATTACTTTCAAAACCGTGATTCTTTTGCAATATAGAACTCATTTTGCCACAATTGTATCCCCAAACTGGAAGATCTATGAGAAGAACTGTGAAAACCTCGGCATCTGATCCATATACCGCAAGTTTCGTAAGGTAGTTTGTATATGCCTGGCATCCAGATAGGGGCTCATAGGATTCCATCTTTCTGCTATCAATATTCATCGCTTCTGCAAAGATATTCAGACTCTCAAGAGCATTTATTTCTGTATTTAAACAATCAGTAAAAAGTTCGCTGGCCATATCGTTTGATGTTTTTGATATCATGAATGCAAAATTCCTTTTGTCATTCGCAATTATTTTGTATTGTTCACAAACAAATATTTCTAACTTGTATTTGGGTATTTGCTTCTTTTCTAACGCGTCTATGTAGGGATGATTGTGAATTGTGTGTATAGTATTAGAGATCTCTCTTTGTATATTCTCTATTAAAGTCAATTTACTAATGTTATAAGTCATGTGAAATCAGGACTATATTATGCATTTGTATTTTACATATATCATTCATGCTGTTATTCTATGATTCTTGCTATTTTCATTTCGTATATTCTGTCAATACATGCAGCTGGTCGTTCGGGTTGTTTGCAACCAAAAGATTTCGGGAATTTGATAAACGATCTATTGATGTGTTTATGGAAACGCGTTGTTAACATATTATACCCTTCTATCAGTTAGATAAACGATGGAATTACTATGACAATAACATTTGCAGATGAAATGAAACAATGCTCGATTAAAAAGTGGCAAAAAATACTAAGCCATAAATTCGTAACAGAGATTTCCAAGGATATTTTGCCTATGAATAAATTTTTATTTTATTTGGAGCAGGACAACTATTTTCTTCAAGTGTTTTCAGGTTTTTTGCAATCGGCAAAACAAAAAACTACTGACATCCAAATGAAAGAGTGGCTAGACAGTCTTTACAACAGTACGGTTGACTTTGAAATGGGAATGCAAAAACAATTGTTTGATAAAATTTCTGGTGTTTCTAGTAAAACTGATATTACTAGACAGGATATTTCCCCAAGTAACACTACATTGGAATACACCAGTTTTCTATTGCAGATATCCTATAACGGCACTATTAATGAAATCGTATCAGCCATGGCTCCATGCCCATGGACATACCTTGAGATAGCGCAACTATTGTCAAAACACCATATCGACAATGAGGTTTACAGGAATTGGGTAAAATTCTATTGCTCAAATGAATCGCAAAAGCAAGTAGAGAAGTTAAGACAGGTTTTAAACACATTGGGTGAAAATGAGAATCAGGATGAAGAATCTAAGGAGAGAATGAAAAATCATTTTGCTTTTGCGTGCAATTATGAATACCGCTTCTGGGATATGGCATATAATTTAGCTAAGCCATGAGTGAGAATTTCTATATATCTTTTATATGTATAATTTAGCTAACTTTGAGCATACAAAAATTGCCCCCATGGCCTCAATGTCCCCAAAAAAGAAACATCATGCCATTTTAACGTAATATCTGAAGTCTTGGAAGCAGAGAGAGAGCGCGGAGGTGCCTTTATTTTATTTGATGGTTTTTGATACTATAACACTTTTAAATTTATATTCCTCTCTTCTTTAGCCTTTTTTATGATAATAAAATGTGCAGATTGTGGCTGTAATCCTCAAGACTGTAAAAAGGGAAAATGCCCTGACTGCACGTTAGATGTTTGTTGTTGTTTATACACCAATTATTATGCACCCGAAAAATAACACCTATAGAGTAGACAGAACCAAATTTTATGATAAAACATACAACCTGTTATAAACTGATCAATTTACCTCCAAAGCCTCCGTGCTCCAAGAGATTAGGTGTCAGGTGATTAATCATCAAATTACAAATATTTAGAAATAAAACACCGCCAAAAACAAAATTATTTACCTCATATTGGTATCGTATAGTCTAAGGCTTAACCACCGGAGACAATACCATCTTTATCACATTAATTGAAAATACTTTTTATATATTGTGTAACCAAATGCAGTATTCCTAAATATGCCTCAATTTATAATACTTTCATTATTATGTTTATTTCCAATTGACGTAACAACACCATCTTCAGTGTTACTCATAGTAATAATTATTAGTTATTGATGACCAATCAGTATAACAAATACATAGTTAAAATATGTAATAGATAACAATATTGTTTAATTCCATATCATACTAACTGAATCTAAATGCGACTTAATCATTAGTATTTGGTTACATAGGATATTTAAAAAGTGCAAATTGTAGATGTCAAACAGATTATTGTGTTCAATGTTTTCTATTAATAATAAATAAAAACCTAAAGATTGCAAATCTGGATCATGTTTTGTTGCATGTTTTAACAATAATATTGACTATCATATAACCAAATATATGATTGACAAGGAAGAAGAGATAAACGAATATTCTGATTCCTCAAAAGAATGGTCAGAAGCGGGATATGCTTTAGATTATTTGGAAATAGCCGATCAAATTCCATACAAAAAGGATGGAGA
>JBNJLU010000330.1:0-2711 GCA_050591185.1 Candidatus Nitrosocosmicus sp. | reverse complement strand
TGGAAGAGCGCTATTCAAAATATTCTCAATCATGCTGCCGTTTTCGGTTGCCAAAATTGGTTGTGTAAACAAAGCACCAACAGATGCAAATGCCAAAATAGCTGCCATGAGGTATATTTTATTATTCATTCGAACAAACTAACCAATGTATAATATATATGGGAAACTACGGTATGTACCTAATTCAAGATAAATGTGTATGAAACATAATTTAATAATAACTAGATCAATTATAACATTTTTATAAAAAACTCTATTTAGTATTAACACATCACAATCATGACAACCATTGTTAAGCTAAACATAAATTAATATTGTTTAGTAAAGCATAAACATAGAAATTGAAATTCGCCATTATAGGAGCAGGGGTTGCTGGTAGCTATTTGGGCAATATGCTTTATAATAATGGCCATGAAATAACAATATTTGAAGCCTTTAAAAAAGAAAATCATTGGCCGGTATGTGCATGGGGTGCCTCAAAGCACATGCTTGAACACTTTTCTCAAAAAGCAGGCCTAGAGTTCAATCAATACATACATCATGTCGGAAAAAGACTCAGAATGGAGCTACCCAATAATAAAGAAGAATTTTTGGAATTACATGGATTAGTAACATACGATAAAAAACAATGGGAGGCGGATTTACTCAAAGATATAAATATCAAATTTGGAGCACTTTGTAAGTTAGAAACATTTCCTACAGGCAAATACGATTATGTTTTAGATTGTACAGGTTTTCACAGAGCATTATTGCCAAGAACTAAAAGTGATTTTATTATTCCAGCTTATGAATATTTAGTGGAAAATATCGAAGATATCGCGGAATTTTATGTTATTGGATATAAAGGGGCAAGAGGGTATTTTTGGTATTTTCCATTGAGCAACGGAAGGGGTTTTGTAGGTGCAGGGGATATTGACAAAAAATATTATGGAATAACAGAGTTTTTTAAACGCTACCCTAATGCAAAAATAATAAAAAAGATCGGTAGACCGATACGTTTATCACCACCAAAGTTAATGGAGCCATTCTATAATAACAATATCATAGGAATAGGAGAGTCTATAGGTACAGTGTTTCCAATGCTAGGAGAAGGCATTATCCCATCATTACTATGTTGTGAAATATTTTTAAAGGTCATTGAAGAAACTAAAGATAACGCAGACAAATTTGATAAAGAGCTATATAGAAAAAACGTGTTAGAAAAGTTTCGTTACTATTATGACGTATACAAAATCATCCGATTGAAGATGGATGGCAAGTTAAATACAGTTAAGCACTTTAACTTGTTGTTTAGTATGTATAAAAACATGAAAAAAGAAGAGAAAAGATTTGGTTTTGAAATTAGTTTTGACAAAATGAGAAGACTAGTAAATGCGTTATAACAGTATGATATCAACTATTTTTATCGATATCAAGTTTTTCCTCTTTCGGTATCGGAATAACACTGTTAACATCCTGTCCCACCAATTCACTTTTATTTGTCCTTTTCAGAATATCATTTAAATAATTTATAATATACTCATCTTCCTTTGGATTAGTTTTTCCTTTTATCAATCTAATTTGATATTGCATGACCCAAGCCCACATCCAATTCTGCCTAAGTAATGCCTCATTCTCTACAGAATATTGATGTTTTCTATGCCATACACCCAATACAATTGCAACTGGAACGTACAAAACAGCAAACAGAACAACAAAGACAGGAAGATTCAGATAGTCACCAATCCCAAACGGCAACTGCTTTATAGCAAAATTGTAGGTTATTAATATAAAATTAGTAAACGTTAATAAAAATATCAGATAAATACTATGACCATTTCTAAAATCCAACCACCTTCGTCGTATGAATGTTCGATCAATTTTTTTTGGCATACAAGAAGTTAGTTTGTTTCTCTAATTTAGTTTTACTCAAAATGACGAGTAAGAATTAAGCCCACCCATAGCCACCATCACAAATAAAATAATTTATCATGTATATTTTCATAAAAATGTCATTTAGCCTATTATTTTTTTAGTTTATCCTATTGAAACACGTTGAAAAAAATTATCATCACCGCAGGTATTTTTGCGGTTTTGCTATTTAGTCAATAACAACCCTACTAAACATACACAATATTAACTAAGGTTGACACAGAGACTAAACTCAATAATCCATTTAATATATTACATAATAGAGCGAGTTCAATAAAACACACATATAGCTGCTTATTAAGAGTACCTGTTAAATTCGATAACATTTTTATGAACACAATAGTTTATCGCAATAAAACATTATTAAAGAGGACAATAAAAAATGTTTAAAGAATGCCATCAAGCCAATATTATCATATCTCAAAAATAATGGAGATGATAATATCTTTAAAGCCTAATTCGGTTCTAGATATAGGAAGCGGATACGGGAAATTTGGAGTTTTATGCAGAGAATACCTTGAATTATGGGACGGAAGACAAAAGTACGAATTTAAAAAAAGAATTGATTGCGTAGAGGTTTTTAAAGAATACATTACGCCATTACACAAATATATCTACAATAATATTTACAATAATAATATTTTAGATTTAGTAACAAATCTAGATTATAGATACGATTTAATTTTACTCATTGACGTATTTGAACATTTTGAAAAAAAAGAGGGTTCAGATCTACTAAAAACATTGGTAAAAAACAACAATGGAGTTTTAATAAGTACACCTAAAAAACCAAGTCCCCA
>JBNJLU010000329.1:0-2720 GCA_050591185.1 Candidatus Nitrosocosmicus sp. | reverse complement strand
ACTTCTTGGATAACCTCTCATAAGATAGCAAAAGGGAAAGACATCTTTATACTACACAGACGGAAATAAAGTTGTTTATGCTAATTACGCAAGAGATTTTATAATTATTTGCCTTTCTTGTACCAATATTCCCCCATACCTCCCAATTAGAAAGACCCATACCACTTTGAGGTCAAAAATGCGGTTTTATTTTATGGCATAGTTCTTTATGGCACAATTGAAAAAGATGGATGAAATGGATTCTAATGATAAAAAAATGGGATTACTGGAAGATAGGATTAAATTTAAACTCTATGCAGCAGAGCAACATCTTAATAAATTAAAAGAAATCGATAAAGAACATAATAATATATTCATAGATAGAGTCAATGCAGAAATTGAAATTGATTGTTTTTTTGCACAGATAATTGGAGCAAAGGATTTCTTACTTGTTTTTATTAATGATAAATTAAATTTAGGTTTACGAATTGAAGATGTTTGTTTATTGAATATTAATTATGAATTAAAAAAAATAAACAAACAAAATATAATAGAAGAATTAAATAAACTGTCATCATGTCCAAGTAGTGAATATCCCACCATCGCTATTTCCTGCTCTGTAAGGTATGGAAGTATGCTTTTTTTCTAAGGCATGATAGCCCAAATGATGAAACACTTGGTTGCATGGGATTCTTTCGTTTTTCAGTTATCTCCAATCCAAAGCCTCTTGTAATTCTGTTACATCAAAAATGCTTCTCCATTCCTTGCAAAGACTTGATTCATTAGACTTTTTATGCAAAATTCTTAGAGCAGATAATTCAATTGCAAATGCCAGTATAGATTTATCTCACCATCGTACAATTTTTATATTAATTTATTATATCCAAAACGCATTGGTTATGCCAAGAGAATCCGGAAATAGAGTTAATGCGTCTCCAGAAGAGTTTTTACATGACTTAAAGCCGGGAGAGCATGGATGTGTTTTTTTCTTCACCAAAGAGGAGATGCAGCATATTCACTTTGCTTTTGTTAAATCCGGGCTGGATAATAACTGGGGGGTGGTGTATCTTACCGCAACAGAATCTATAGATGAAGTAAGAAAATCAATGCAAAAACATGGAATTAACACTCGACAACATGAAGAAGAATCTGGTGATGGTAGTCTTATTATATTGAAAGGAGAGGAAATATACAAAAATCCCAACAATCCAGACATTGATAATTGGATTAATGCTACAAAATCTATCTCAGATATGTTTACTTCCAAAGGCAAAAAAGGAGTTAGAGTTGCAGCGGATCTGTCTGCATATTTTATTTCACATGGACTTGTGGAGCAATGGCATAAACTTGAGTATGTACTTGGCAAAAAACTCTCGTTGCCCATGTCTATTCTTTGTGCGTATGATTCAGGTTCTTCAAAAACATGGGACACAGATTTGCTCAAATTCTATGATCAAATTGATTCCGAAACAAAAGAATTTGTTGATGCCCATAGTTTTGTAATATATACTTCAAAACAAGAAAGTGTAATTTTAACAATTTGATTTGAGGTATTAGTTAGCAAGGATGTGTATTGCAATGCGGCATTTAACAATAAGTCCAATTACAATACAGTCGATTTTCCCGCCCAAACATTTAAATATCTTGCAGACAACCATAAAGTGCAATCCATAGAATTTTTATTTTATTAGGGGGTATAGATATAGAGTTGTTCCAAATGTTCTAGTGTTCTACAGCTAGTTTTATTATTCGTGTGGCTACCAGGCCGCTGCCAACCTTCCTGTCTATTTAATGTGGCTTCTCAACTGATGGACTGATGGAGAATTATCTTTGTGGTGGAGTCGCTTTCATTATTCTTAAATCTGTGAATGAATTGTTAAAGTCCACTACCCTCTAGTCGAGAGATTGTTCTGATTCCATTTATTCAGTTGATACTCCTCGAGTGCAGTTATGACAATAATGGAGTAAACAGTTGCAATCTTTGAAGAAAGTTGAATAACGTAAAAAAATAAATTGGATTAGGCTAAATGCACTTGGACAATCGCCACTGACACCCCTAAAGCCTTCTCCAATATCCTTATTGTGTGAATATGTAGTTGACCCTTTATCAAAAAATTAGGAGAGGTGTGTAAAGTTTATTCTTTTATTTTCACCTTGTTAATGAAGAAGGCGTTTCCTTCATCATATGCAGCACTTATAACAAGTTTGTATTTTCCCTCGTCAATATCGTTTGGAATGTCTGCTTCGACACTGCAGTCAGACAAAGGTTCCTCACATCTTTCATCTGCAATAGTTTGTATTCTATCCGCATTTCTTAATGCGATGTCTATGTCTTTTTCGTCTTTGTCAACAATGTAGACAATTATGGCATCGTAATCTCCATGCATCTCTGTTTCTCTACAATCCCCATCTGGGCATTTGAATTTTATTGTTATGTCCTCACCAGTGCGCAACTTTAGGTCTTTGATATCCATTGCTTCACTATTCTTGGTTACAAAAAATGTGTCATCATCATTTATCTGCACATCATAGTCGCCGTCAATTTTGTATTTTTTATCGTCTGTTTTGATTACAGCTTGATGGAATTCCCCATCTACTGTTTCTTTATCGGATATTTTCTTGCCATTGTTTCCATGTGCATATGCCTCTTGGGAAAGTGAAGATATGCCAATACTCATTACCAGCACCGCCAGTGCTGCAATAGATAATTCTATAGCTATTTTCTTCATTAAAATGTCCAT
>JBNJLU010000328.1:0-2731 GCA_050591185.1 Candidatus Nitrosocosmicus sp. | reverse complement strand
GTATTTATTATCGTTATATTGTTGGTTTTATTTAATTTATCGTAAGAGTTCTTTATACAGTTTATTATTCTTGATTCATAACCTACTGGTTGTATGTCGCCTATGAAATTTACGTAATATGGATTAACTCTTGCAAGGTCTATTGTTTGCTTGGACAAAATTGTTGCTCCAATGCAAGTTGGGGGCGATAATTCCCCTTGTCCGATATCTGAATCTATTATAAGTGGTCTTAGGCCTTTACTGAGTAATTTGTTTGCTATGAATAAAGTTAATGTCGATTTGCCAGTATCTGAAGGACCTATAATAATTATTCTTTTTCTATTTGCATTTAATATGCATTCCATAATACTGTCCCAAATATTTGTTCCAATTTGGTCTTGGTCGTATTTTGAATTTTTTTCTAAATTAAAATAATTCTTTCCTTTTTTTAGAGATATTATTGTGTCTGTGTTTTTCTCAATGGGGAGATACTTGTTATTTTGGTATAAAATGAAAGTATTTTTAAATTTGACACCCAGTATTTCGCATTCTCCTCTTACTTTCATGGATATTGGCCCCTTGACCAAGATAGTTTCCAATAGTTTTAATTGGTTAAAGAACGTTATAATCTTTAGTATAAATATAAAAAAGGTGTTCGTACTGAATTAGCAATTTTTATGTGATTTGATAAACGATGTTTTTATGGTGCTTATAAAATAACCAATACTTGGTAATATTATATTATTTCTTTTAATTTAGACCGTGTTTTTTGATGTTTGAAAATTGTTATATTATATTCCAATGGTAATAATGGGTTCTAAATTCGTTGATAGTTTTTAAAAGAATTTGCATAGACATAATATTTAGAGATAATTTGAATGATACAAATATTATTGATTGACACATTTTAATTAAAAATTAATTATTTTGGAAATACCATTTTTTCCAAAATAATGTTATTGGTCTCTCAAGCAAGAAATTTAAAATAATGTTTTTGTTTTTCTACCTTATTTTTTTCTCAAAGCCCTCAAAATCCCTAATCCCGTTATTATAAATCCTATTATGATGATGCCAAGCGTTTGTGGTGATAATAATCGCTGCATTGTGTCGCCTGAAGGGGAACTAGAATCCGCTATCATGTTTGAAGTATCTGGTATTATGAAAGTTGAAATTATAACAACTATTGCCATCAGTGCCCCTCCGACAATTAATAAAGTTGTAATAATCTTTGATTTGATGTTAAATCCTAGTCCAAATGATACGAAAAAGAGAATTATTGAACCCCCACCTAAAATCATCCCCCTTTCCATTAATGAAAGAGGTAAAAATCCCTCACCATTGTTTAATCTTGATACCCCTACATCTGCAATATATATAACTAATATAATAAATGCAATTGAAACTGTTATTTCTGCAGCTATTTTTCTTTTAGTTTGCATAAATCACATTATGTTTTTGACTATTTAATATTATATTCCGTAATTTGGCAATATGCCCTTTCAGTACAAGTGATCTATTAATGATGCTTTTAAAACTTACGCAGTGTGATGTTTTGCAGGCGATTAGTTATTTTGAATGAAATTATGTTGGATGTGATTATTAGGATCAGATACTAAATTGAGTGTTTTGTATGTATTGTATGTTATTGAAGATCTGCCTTGACAAGTCTTCTGTGTTTTTTTTGTTTTTCTTTTCTGCAATTCCTTTTCTAAATTGGTTAACATGGTAAGTGATTACTTGTTGAAATGATCCTTAACTTTTCTATATTGTATATTATATCTTATATTGTCCTTTTTTACCTAAATTGCTAATACAATCCTGTTATTCCGGACTGTTTGTTGTTGAATGAAACTTGAGATGCAGCTGTAACCTTTTCTATGGTAAACACCACATCCATTTTCTAAAATGTGTTTTCATGGATTTATAAAAACAAACATAATGGCGACTGCGAACTTATAGATAATGGTTTTGAATCCCACCTGAATTGTTTTAACGAGTTAGCGAAAGAGATGTTATGTGTGTGTTTCTTATTTTTGCATTTCTTCCACAGAATAAAAACAATAAGAAGAAATCAAAGGTCTCGGTAAATAGTTTTCCTTATTTTGCATCTATCTTAAATAGATTTTAATTGCTTTTTGTATATGTTTTCAATTTCCTTTATTGTTGTCGAATCTTCTGCATTTTTGTCTTCTCTTATTTTTCCTGTAAATTTGGGAAATCTTAAAGCTAAACCATATCCTTTTTTTATTTTGTCAATGTGGGTTGTATATATGGGGCTCAATGTTATTTCTGGGGAAAATATTTCTATGACTATTTTTGGCTCAAACCATACATCCATTTTGATTTCTCCTGAATTTACTCGAGGGTTCTTATTTGCTATGATGTGGTGATTTAATCTATTTGATATTTCATCGAGTAATTCGTCAGTAAATCCTGTCCCTACCTTGCATATTGTATAAAAGATATCTTCATTATGTTCATAAGATGCCAATAGTAAAGCCCCATATTTTCCAACTCTTCTTCCTTTTCCATATATTGCTCCAACTATTACTAAATCGATTGTATCTAAAAGTTTGTTTGAATATTCTCTCTTTAATTTTATCCATGCCCATTCTCTTGCTCCTGCACGGTAAGTGCTGTCGGGATTTTTGATCATTAACCCTTCACAACCGTCTTCAATCGCTTTTGTCATGAAATTGTCAATTTCTTCTACTTTTCCAACCATCTTTTGGCTAATCAACTTTATTTTTTC
>JBNJLU010000327.1:0-2778 GCA_050591185.1 Candidatus Nitrosocosmicus sp. | reverse complement strand
TTTTTAGTTAAAGGTGAGCGTTGGTGGTTAACGAATTCCGGATAAGAATACTAAAAAAGAATTATTAAAAGACGATTTTCATAATTAGGCAACAAAGCAAATCAATAGTTTTAGTTTCACAATCAACAACAAATACAAAATCAAAACAATATGCTAAAGATAAAGATAATACTTCTGGAAGAGGAACAAATCGATACGGAATCAATAAAAGGTTCTGAGTTGAAGAAAAATTGGATAAGTGTAGGAGCAAATATAAAAAAAGACAAATCATATTTTTTAGAATAATTAACTCAGTTTGATGAACTTTCAGTCTTGAACGGATTGTTTGCAGAATGAGAAGGTCGAATTATACTAAATAAGATTTTTTTTATATCAATTCATCAAAAAACCAATCGCACAATTATATTATAGACTTTTGTACTATGGCCATATGAGATGTGTATTTAGAATCACATCATTTATTTTTTTGTACATAGTCTTGTTTATTTTATCAGATTATGTTTCTGCATATGGTTCTGGTCAGAATCAATTATTTTCTTTAGAGGAAAAAATAAAAATTCCCTCATCTATAATTTGGGTCCAATATTATAATAACAATGATGAACATTTACTATTTTCTCAAACTGAGGATGGGAACATACATCAGTTTACGATTGGTTCAAATAAAAGTAGCAATGGTATCAACTTTAATGTAATAGAGAGAGCAGTCTATGAAATATTCGCTTCCAACAGCAGCAGTCCTTTGGTATCAAGCATTATCAATGGAACTCTGCACAATAAAATAGTATCTGTATCTAATGATGGAAACATGGCTGTAATAGACATAGATACAAATAAGATTCGTTGGATAAACAACACTCATTTATCTCCTTTTACAACACCAGTACTTTACACTATAAACAATACACAAATAATTCTGACGCTATCAAAGAATGGCACATTGTTGCAGTTTGATCCCCAAAGTAATTTTACTTCAAAGAGTATGAATTTCACTAACATATTACCAGATTCTCGAGTAATTATTGATGATTTAGATAATGATGCGCTAGACGAAGTTTTACTTCTGTCTAAACCGACAGATAGATACCCCCATGGCGCTCTGGGTGATAGAATCGAGGCCGAAGGGTTGCTTATTCTTAAATACTGTGGAGATGCTAATAATATTTTTAAATTATGTTTAAAGAATATGTTGGAACCTCCAGAAAATAAAGTTTTTGAGTCTTTATCCCCTTTTGTAGTAAATTTGAATGGTTCTAACAATAAAGATAAACAAATCGCTTTAGTGGCGAGTGATAATATGGTAGGTAGTAATATAGTCATTTATGGAATTGATTCAAAAGTACTGTTTTCATCCGAACCAATTGGTAAACCATTTAGATGGATGTTGATCTTAGGATACGGTAATTTTAATGGATTAAAACTCGTTGTGAATGAGGTACCGCATCTTGATGGAATTATTAAATTCATTAATACTAAAAATGAAATGTCAGTTGAAACAAATGGATATTCTGCTCATAATTATGGTTCACGTAATATAGATAGTATCAAAATAATTGAAACCAATAGTGGGTTCTGCGGTGCTAATGATGTTATAAGAAGCATTAATTATAACAGCGATCTGGTTATAATCCCAGATTTGGACAAAGATTTATTAAATATTTTGTACGTCACACCGGATGACAAAATCATTTCATTAAAAGCATTTCCATTAGAATCATCAATAATGTCTAATATTTTAGTAGAAGATATTGATGGAGATGGTAATAAGGATATTATTGCTGGTGACAAATTAGGAAATATATATTTCTTTGAATGTATCTAAAATTAGATAAATTAGATCGTATTTGGCATTCTATATTTAACTGAACTCGAGCATGATTACTAGAATTAAATGATTGATCTAAAAGATGAAAAAACAAAACGCTCACAATTTTTAAGTCACTTTCTGTTGCTACAAGGGGCTTTACGGATCTTTTAGATTATTTTCTATATTACTTTACATTATTAATAAATAATGAACATTGGTATATGAAATCTTGTTAATTGATTATAGTTAGGCTGGTTGGTTAGATTCACATTTAATTATTCTTTTGACTCTTACCTATGAATTACTTGAAAGTGATTGTAGATTTAAACGGCGGGTTACGAGGACAAAAGAAAGAACACGTACCTGCTTATCTTACTGTTGAGTATCAAGTTAGGCTTGAGCTCATCTATGTCTACCTTCATAATCAAACTTTTTAACCAACCCAATTTCATTGATTATTTTTATTCAATTCTTTAATAGTACGGAACCGAACCTGTCCATCCCCCTTTACTCCGATTATTGAAAGTACTTATGTTTTATCATTGGATCCTGTTCCTTCTTGCTGGATTAACAAATTTATATTTGGTTCGATATGTCATTGTGGAAGAATATGTAAATGAAATTAGGTAAATAGATGCTATGTTGATTTTAATTACAATGGCAAAATCTTTAATACACTTGTTAAATGGTATGTTATTTTGAAGTCCTTACTTTAGTATTAGTCAATATTAAATTAGCTGACACAGTCATTTCTTTGGAATTAATGTTGGAAAGTCATAGTGAAATGGATATCGTAGTATTTATCCCCAAATCGACTTTCTATAACTAATAATACAAGTGGTCATTAGATTATTAATATGCAATAGATTGCCACGGCTCTGTTAACTTAAGAAATCACTATAGCTGTAAATATGTTATAAACCATATTGAAACACCAAAGACAAAGAATCAAACCAAAATATATTGCTTAT
>JBNJLU010000326.1:0-2812 GCA_050591185.1 Candidatus Nitrosocosmicus sp. | reverse complement strand
GCAATTACAAGCAAACACAGGTAGCAATGCCATAGGACAAGAATAAACCCCTTTTTTTTTCTTTTCGATATTTTAAATAAAAGAGAAGTATAATCAATCTGATGTTTTAAGTTAAACCTTTATTTTGTTTTTATGAATGTGTTTACAATAAACAAAAACAAATTCTGTAGTTATATGTGCCCAATATGATACCTTAAACCATATTTCTATGAGTTGTTTAGGGAATCAGAAAGCTGATCGATCTCTTTTTACTTTATCATTTCGAGTTAGGATCGGTTTATGCATATGCATGTATATATGCATCCATTTACTAATTTGGTAAACTAAATTGAAACAATTGGGACTTTGGGTTTTTTTTGCGAACGGACATTATCCAATGGTATTTAACCTGTTGCTGGATATTCCGCAAAAAATGGATTGTTTTCTTTCGTTTTGATGTTTGTAAATGCCACTTAAAATCAGAATCCTGATTTATATGGATAGCTAATAACATAATAGGTGTAGGGCGATTGTTTTGCATATGCCAATGGTATTTTGTGTTCTGATGTGCGGCGGCAAAGGAACAAGATTAAAAAAAACCTTGGGTTTGGATGTTGAAAAGCCCCTGACAAGATTAAAAAACAAACCGTTAATAGAATATCCAATAAATGTATTGACTCAGTCAAACAAAATTGAGAGAATATTTGCTGCCGTTAGTGGCAATACCCAAAAAACCCGGGAGTTTATAAAATCAAATTATGGGGATAAAGTAACATTAATAGAGACAATGGGCAGGGGGTATTCTGAAGATTACCTAGAAATAATAAAGTATTTTAAAGAAATGGAGAATGAAAAAAAACTCGGTGCAAAAAAAATACTGTTTTTGCCGATAGACATCCCTTTAATCTCGTTAGATACGCTAACACAATTGATCGCCATAAACCAGGAAAAACCGTGCCTCACAATAGTCTTAGAAAAGGGGTTTGTAAAGAGTATGGGGATAATGCTATCGGAATATGAACTTGTAGTTGATAACAAAAATTACTGTTACTCTGGTATATCTATAATGGATATCAAAAAGATTGATATGGATATGGGCAACAACACTGAAGGATTTGCTTCAATAGATGAGGAATACAAAACTTTAAACCGTGTTGAAATAGCTTGTAACGCAAACACATTGGAAGACTTAAAAACTGCAGAAAAATTTTTAGATAACATGTGCGATTGGAGATATTTGTGAACTAGTCCATTGTTTCTATAATTTTCCCTAGTATTTTGGCATGACCGCCTGTATTTATGACTAATTCTGCATTGCATGATTTGCATTGTATTGTTTTTGTACTGTATGTGTATAAAATCATTGTTTCCTGGCAGCTTTCACATTCTATTTTCACAAAATTACTGCGAGGTTTTGGTATCATTATGTTATGTTTTTTCATTATGTTCGTACACCTCTATATGGTCTATAATTATGCTTGTATTTCCAGCTTTCTCATTCGTTTGCCCTCTTTCATTGTTTTGCGTTGACAGGTTTTGCAACCATATCTTAGTGTAATTTTTTTGGTGGTTTTTGCGGTTCTCTTCAATTCAGGGAACTTTTGGCCGCCATAACCCTTTTTATCTTCGGCGTGTCGTAATGCACCCTGTGCGCCTTTTCTGTCTTTGCCTTTTTTATGGATTGAAACTGATTGAATAGTGTGAGTTTTACATTTGGGACAAAACTTTCTCATTTCCTTCAGCATTTTCATATATAAATCTTAACCATTGGGTAATTTAAAGTAAAATAATTGTTATTGACATAGAGCACATTTTACTACCTATTGAGTTGGGTGCGCTATGAAATGTGTCATTAAAATTGGTGTTTGGTGAGTTCTGATGCTATTGAAAAAATTAAAATTCTGAAATACAAAACTTATATAGATGCTTGACCATGTATTTTCAATTATGTTTGAAAGCTTTATGATGCAAATTACGATAAATCCAGATGCATTTGGGGTATGGATTCCATTGGCAACAGGTTTAGGCATTGGTTTAGTCTATGCTTTAATCTCTGCAGCAAGAAAGGCCAGATAAAACCCAATTTTTCTTTTTTCCGCTAAAAATCATTATTTATTTTTTCCCACTCGTACAATAAACGTGATACTACAACATGTGCTTCCAGGCTTAGATCCGATATTGAATACATTTTATCTATGCATGATTCAATGTCTTTTGAAAAATGCCCACTGGGAAATCCGCCAATAACGACACAAGGGTTTTTGAATTGAAACAGCTCATTGCATGCGCCCTCAAAGTTTTTGGGAATGCCATTGGTTGAAAAACCAATCACAAGATCTGGCTTTATTTCTTTTTGAATCATGTGGGAAAAACTGAGATTATCGCTTAATTCTAAAAGCAGAGTTCCATCTTTTGAGACTATTTTCTTATTTTTAATCAGATCCAATACAAGCCCTTCAAACCTTGAGTATGATTTTGGAATTCTCAAGTAATCTCCTATTTTAATCACTTGGTTGTTTATAGTGTGAACAAAAACTTTAACAAGGTTTTTTTTAAACAGTGGCGTGGCAAGCGCGTTAAGCAATATGACGTGCAGAATATCTGGTCTGCCTCTCTTGTAATTTTCCTTTAAAGTGCTTGAAACAATGGCAAAATGGTGAAAAGTCCTATCCAATAGTATTTCAGTGGGTTTTTTTCCGCTGTCTCGAATTTTTTTTAAAGATGGGTGCTGAAATATCTCAATTGGTATTGTTTCTAAAGCCGCATCTGCAATAACCAAATTTAACAACTGATTTAAACAAAAATAAAAATTGTTATTATTTAAAGTTATTAT
>JBNJLU010000325.1:0-2822 GCA_050591185.1 Candidatus Nitrosocosmicus sp. | reverse complement strand
TTAACGAGATCTTCTATGGTCCGGATCTTTTTAAGGAGCAATTTAAAAAAAATCCAAAATATTATTTTGGCAAACCATTAATAAATAATGATAAAATAATCATTAAAGAAAAAACAATGCAAAACCTTTCAAAAGAATTCAATGGAAAATTAATTTTGATTTCTGGCAGAAGTAAAGTAGCATCATTTTTTAGTTTAAATAATATTTCAGATTATTTTATAATAGATGCATGTATTTTCTTAGAAGATGAAAAAAGAGAATATGCAAAACCTAGTACATATGCAATACACAAAGTTTTCAATCAATTAAAATTAAATAGCGCTATTTATGTTGGCGACTCCATTGAAGATTTTCTAATGGTTGAGAGATTCAGATACGAATCCGATGGAACAAAAATTGTTTTCTGTGGAGTATATGGAACAAATGCAAATTCATCAAAAGAGTTAAAGAGGTTGTTTGAATTAAAAGGGGCAGACATTATTGTTGAAAATGTAAATGACATACCAAATATATTAAATAATACAAAAAAATAAAACCAAGTATTGGTAAGTCAGGGTCAAGAACGTATAGCCCATCTTGAAAGGAGAACAACAGAGGTATCAATAAAAGTAGAGGTTAACCTAGATGGATCAGGAAAATCAAATATAAAATCAAATATCTCTTTTTTAGATCACCTTATAAATTCATTTGCAAGATATAGTAAGATCGACATCAATTTGATATCCAATAGTGAAGACCAAATAAACCATCATTTAATTGAAGATATTGGAATCGTTTTAGGCCAAACCATAGATAAAGCACTTGGAGAAAGAGAAAAGATATCTCGATTTGGATATTCATTAATTCCAATGGATGAATCAATTTCAAAAGTTGCGGTAGATTTAATAAAAAGACCATATTATCACCTAGACTTAAAATTAGAAAGAGAACTAATTGAAAACATTTCAAAGGAAGATATAAATCATTTTTTCCAATCATTTGTATCAAACTTAAATTGTTGTGTTCATATTGTTGTAGAATACGGAACAAACGATCACCATAAAATAGAATCTACAATGAAAGCTTTTGCAATAGCATTAAAAATAGCTATGAAAATAGACCCCACTAATGAAGAAAAGCCTTCTACCAAAGGAATGATGTAAAAAGATATGATTAGAATAGCCATATTTGATTATGGTGCTGGCAACATCTTTAGTTTGAAATCATCACTAAAAAGGAATGGTGCAAATGTCTTGGTAATAAATGACTTTAACGATGTAATAGAGAATTTTGATGGATTAATCCTTCCAGGAGTTGGCAATTTTGATCCTGCATTATTATCAGTATACAAATGTAAAAAAAAGTTTTTAAATTATATAGAAAAAAATATTCCAATATTGGGAATATGTTTGGGTATGGAAATGTTATTTGAAAAAAGCGAAGAAGGAAATCTTGAAGGTCTGAAAATCATTAAAGGAGAGGTTGTATCACTACCAAAATCTCTAATTAAAATACCTCATATTGGATGGAATAATTTAGAAATAGTCAACGAAAAAAGTAAACTATTCGAAGGAATACCAAATAATTCATGGGTTTATTTTGTTCATTCATATTACACAGTGCCTGAAGAAATAAACATAATAACAGCAAGAACAAATTATGGAATATCAATTCCCGCATGTATTGAAAAGAACAATATTTTTTGTACACAATTTCATCCAGAAAAATCAAGCGAAATTGGTGAAAGAATGATGAAAAACTTTATCAAAATCTGTACACAATCAAAATGAAAAGTATTGCTGCAATTGATTTAATAGATAATCAAGTAGTAAGATTAGTCAATGGTAAATTAGAAAACAAAACTGTTTATAACAATGATCCTATAGAAACTGCAAAAAAATGGGAATCAGAAGGAGCAGATAGACTTCATTTGGTAGATCTTGACGCTGCCTTAAATACCGGAAAAAATAACATAGATGTAATTTTAAAAATTATTGATGCAGTGAATATTCCCATCCAAATTGCAGGAGGGATAAGAACAATAAATACGGTAAATAAATTGCTAGAGAAAAAGGAATTTATCAATGTCGTATTGGGAACAATGGCATTTAAAGAACCAGAGACTATAAAAAAAATTACAAAAAAAAAACTTTGTCGCATAATAATCGCAGTTGATCATCATAATGAAAATATCATGATATCAGGGTGGAAAGAATTCTCAGGCATGAAACTTTTTGACGCAATTAAACTATATCAAGAAATAGGTATTAATAATTTCTTACTAACAAATATTAGCAAAGACGGTACTTTAGACGGGCCAGATGTAAACACAATTGTAAAAATAAATAATATCTTTAAAAGTATAAATATTATATCTAGTGGCGGAATAAGCGATATCACAGACATAATAAGACTAAGAAATACTAATTGCTATGGAGTAATACTCGGAAAAGCACTATATGATAAAAAACTAACAATAAATCAAGTGCAAAAAGTGATTTAATCATGCCTGTTGCAAAAAGAATAATCCCCTGTTTGGATGTTAATAAAGGTAGAGTTGTAAAAGGTATTAATTTCAAAGAATTAAAAGATGCAGGAAATCCAGCTATCTTAGCAAAAAGATATAGCGAAGAGGGGGCTGATGAGTTAGTGTTTTTAGACATTACTGCAGCGGAAGAACATAGGGAAATTATGAAAAACATTGTTAAAAAAGTCGCAAGTGTAATAAACATCCCTTTTACAGTTGGCGGAGGAATAAAAAAACTTGAAGACGCAAGAAATATTTTACTAAGCGGTGCAGATCGAGTATCAATAAATACAGCAGCAGTAATAAATCCAGATTT
>JBNJLU010000324.1:0-2838 GCA_050591185.1 Candidatus Nitrosocosmicus sp. | reverse complement strand
ACAATGCCTCCAACTGACGTAACAAGTGCATTAATTTGTTTCATAATAGTTATTCTGATGTAGAATTAAAGGAGAAGCAAAATCATTGTTTTTTATTAAACTGCTAGACCACATATTGGATATGCTATCCATTCCAAAATTAACAACATAGTCAATGATGCATGACTTTAGGGTCAAAGCGTTATTTGATTTTTCAGCATTATTGATTAAGGATTTTAGGTTTCTTTGCTCTTTTTTGTAATGCAATAGATCTTCCAGGAGGTTTTTTAAGGCATCTTTGTCTTTATAAACTAGGTTTCTTTTTGAAATCAAAGGTTTTATTTTGTTTTCAAAATCATGATTCTTGTTGTTAGCATCAATCAGGAACTTTGAAACGTCGTTTATATTGTTTTCCCGTAATACTCTCAATGCCTCCTTTTGGGCAAATCCCGTATAAACATCCTTAGACGCCCATAATAGCAGAAGGGGCATTTTTATTTTCAGGTCATCATAAACCCTCTTGCCTATAATTGTATACCCCAGGCTGCCTCCTGTTCCTGTAAGGTAGCTGGAAATCTTTAGTTCTCTGGAGAGTAAAAGTAATATCGGTATAGCCCTTGGAGAAACCATGCTCAATTTGTCCATAGGGATGGAAATATTGTTTTTTGTCCCCACATTTAGGGATAATTCCTTTTTGCAGGAAATGCACTTACCCGTGAGGCTAGTGTTTCCATGGCCATCTTTATTTAAAATGGAGTATCCTTTACTGCCACAAGAGCAATTTAGCCACAAGGGGGAATACTTGCTTGAGTTTGAACTGATGCCATTGTGAATTCCATGATTTCTAAAGAACGTTTCGGATCTTTCTAATGACTTTAGGTAAACATCGTTATTGGATAGTAAAAAGTTATAACCGTTTTTAAAGACATTGGATAAATCTGACAAGTTTACAAATAAAGTCTTGTAATCCCAGACATTGTTTATCATTTTGGCCATTATATGGGAATTGAATTCCGAATAGTTTTTGGAATTTGATAGGGATTCCTCTACAATTTGCCAAAACTTTTCTAAATTATTGTATAGCCTTTTACGGTTTTCTTTGAGGAGTGATTTATCGTTCTTAATCCACGTATAAACCTGGTTTTCCCAATAAGAAATCAGGGAGTGTGTGGGGGGATCTGTTTTACAAATAATCTTCCACCTTTTAATATCATTCATGGGATATCTTATATCCAAAATACCGGATGAATTTTTCATGCTGGGTAGTTTCGCTACATGAACCCAGCTATCGTCCATAAAGTCATGGTCTATTATTAAGAATAAGGGTAATGGCGCATCATCTGGTTTTTCCAAATGATTGGAGAGTGTTTCTAGCATAACGATTTTTTTAAAAACACCGCTAAATGCAAATAGATTTGGTTGATGAATTGCAACAATGATTTTCAGATTTTCATTCTCAATTAGCTCTATTTGAGACTTTACTTTGGAAGTCAATGTCCCTGATTTTTGATGAAAATTGTATATGACATCACTTAATTTTCTTCTATTAGACAATATTGTTTCATCACAATTAGGGCTTTGAGTATCGCTAATTGCTTTGACTGCACTATCAAATTTTGATGGAATTGATTGGATGAAGTTGTCAATATCCGTATCACCTATTTCCAAATACTTTGAAAATATGGATTTAAACCGGGTTTGCCCGTCAATTGCCGTTGTCGTTATACGTCCCAATTCAATTAACCCATCTTTATGTATATTAGTTTGTTTTTTAACTATTCATATCTATTATCTATAAAATTTATAAGGTGCATTATTCTATCAAAATTGCCTATTTCCGCAAGTGAATGGGCATCGCTGCCCAAATGAAATTTTATTTCCAACTCCTTAAATGTTTTTATAAATTCCAGAGGTGGCCTAATGTACTTTGCATTAACTTCTATCGTTTTGTCATTTGATACTATTTCTTCCCCCACGTTTTTAATTTCTTGGGGTGTCAAAGAGAACTCTGGTTCGGGTGCCAAGTGACCGATTACATCTACATTTTCATTCTGTACAGCCTTTAGCAGTGCGCTGTACCATTGATTTTTGTCTTTGTATTTTGTATGAAAGCTTGCAATAATAAAATACTTGTCATTCAAATAAGAGTCCGGGCAATCTATATTGCCGTCAGCAAGTATTTTGGCCTCAAACCCCACCAAAGTATTGAAACTAACTTTGCCTTTAAAACAATTTATTTCCTCCAAATATTTTTCGGTCCAGTCAGAGGATTTCCTTACATGCTCAGTGAAAGCAATTGTTTGCAAATTCTTTTCCTTTGCCTTTTTGATGATGTTATCAACCGTTAAATCATCTGATGAGTGATCATTATAGTTACAGTGAATGTGATAATCTTCTTTGGTGTTTAACAATAACATCAGTCTAATAAAATCTATTATATTTCTTATAGAATTTTTCTCCAATATTTCGTACATAAATGCTTATATCACAAATAGAATTAACTGATCCTAAACGGATGTTAATTGCGTAGAAAAGTATCTAATGTTTTAGTTCCTGGTGCCTCTGCTCCGGCGGGAATTAATACTATCAAGTCCCTGAAATTAGCAAATTTCAAAGGTAAGGTATTATCTACCGATTCAAATGCATTATCTGCTGGTTTCTACCTAACTGATTATAGCGAGGTAATTCCCGAGGTAGATAGCAAAGATTACTTGGAGGTATTGTTCAAAATAATTGATAAATACGACATAAATGTGCTAATGCCATCTTCAGGCCATGACATATTTCCGTTTAGTGAAAATAAAGAGAAGTTAAAAAAAAATGGGGTTATAGCCGTAGTAAGTGATCGTGATGTTTTGG
>JBNJLU010000323.1:0-2848 GCA_050591185.1 Candidatus Nitrosocosmicus sp. | reverse complement strand
AAAACTGTTAAAAAACACGGATATTATTTTGAATCTGTGTCCTTGAGGGTTTTAACGGTTACTCTATTTTGATTTTAGTCAATCTTCTACCAGTTATCCAAATTATATTATGTAACTTTTAATAAATTAAAGGCATTATGATAAATGAATACTATTTGAATCAGCAAGAAAAAAAAAACTAAAATAAATAACGATGGTGATAGTAATGCAGATACTGCTGAACTAGAGATTTTAGAACAAGGTGATATTTACTTTTTCTATAGGCCTAAAAAGAATTCTCAAGAGGTAAAGGGCATAGAGGATGTAAGGCGATTTTTCATGGTTACATCCCCAGAAACAGATAGTAACACCAACAGCCAAAAGAGCAGCAGCAGAAGTAAAGGTGATGAAAATCAATTCTATAGGTTGTTTGTTATAGGCAAAAAGTCGCTTCCAGAAATTAGAAAGAGTGAAGCTAGATCATCTGAACGCTATTGGGCCAGAGTGGGTGGTATTTTTATGGATAAAAACGAACTCACAAAAGAGCTATTTTCAGATGAGTTTCGAAAAGGTGATGCTGCCAGACCTGTTGGAGCGGGCAAATACGTTATTGTGAGACACCAAAATCATGCCGAAATTGCGTATATACTTGAGACACCCGAAAAGCCAGGGGAAGCTCAGCAGGAACTAGGTATTGAAAAAGAGGCAAGCTATATAATATCTGTCATTAATCCAAAACAACCATCGCCATCGGGCTATCCCAGTGCAGAAGAATCGCCTAACTATCCGGAGGAGGTTTTAAAAGAATTTGATAAAAATGAAAATTTTGTATCATTGACAAAAGATACAAAACTAATAAACTACCAAAATGCCCAAATTATTCTTATTGGGGCAAGAGAAGGGAAGGACACAATAAGCAAGGAATTAGGTTTTGAGATAGGGGCAGAAGAGGAAGGAAAAAGAAAATCAAGTGATGTGTTCAATAGGCTCAGCATAAGAAAGGGCGAGGTGCCAACAAGACCATTGATTGAGGGTAAATTAGAATAAGGTATTTCTGAAATATTTTATTTTGACCTATTGTGCAAATGATAAACAAAATCATGTTCCCTCGCTTTTACAGATTTGTTTTCGATACAATGTGCTTTTTAAAAGATAACGGCAAAACATGACAACAATACCCATTCCTAGGACTGTTTGACTTTGTGTAGCAGAGTATCTTGACTTTCTTGACTTTTCTTTTCTTCAACCGCTATAGCGTATTTTTTACTAGTGTTTTACAGTGACATGGAGTAATGCCAATAGCGGGAATTTCTTTATCATCTGCTTTCAGTGCCAAAGTTTTAGCTTGCGTCATTATTTCTTTTACCTAAGCCATTTCAAAAAATATGGATAAAGCATAATTTAGTGAATTGATTTTAAATGAGAATCATTTTTGTTGTGTGGATTACCGATTATACCTGCAATAGCCTTCTTCCCTATGCCTATTGGTATTACTTTAGAAACTGTGAATAATGGCTGTATCTTCTTTTGATATTTATAGAGTTAATTTATAATAGCAGTTAGTATTTTTATTGATAAGATTCTGAGCAGATTATGATGGCTGTAGAGAGGTTTTTCTTGTGAAAAACTTATTTAAGAAAAAAGATCCAAATAACAAAAGTTGGCCCGTAAAGAAAACTGTTTTTACTTGCACTTTAATCATTATTTCCATTTCTTTTGCACTATTCTTTTATTTTCCGCACCAAACAGAGAGCGAGATAAAAGAAAGCATTTTTGAGCAACAACAGAAAAATCAAATAGATAAAACCAAAGCTATTGCTGAAAACGTGGAGTCTACTTTGAACCTGATAATGGCAAAACTTGAGGGATTGTCCACATTCAAAGTTTTGCAACAAGGCAATTTTCAGTCCGCCAGTACGGGTGAAATCCTCAATGACCGTTTTGAACAAATAAACGATATACCACTATGGATAGGCTATTTTTAATTGATAAAAACGGGACATCAAAACTGAACGCGGCTAAAAAAGGCCTTCCACCGTATATTGGGGTCAATTTTCACCATTTTAAGTGGATTAGAGAGTCAAAAGATTCCCTATCTCCTGTGTTTTCTGATACGTACACCGGGATGGATGGGGAATACAAAATAGGATTGGCATATCCTGTTGTTGTGAACAGCTCAAAAGCAGGGTATGTTGGTTCAATAGTTGTGGCGATGTCCGCAAGTGAATTCTTTAAACATTTTGGAAATATATATGACATAAGATCCCCTTACCTTTCAGTTCTAGACAGCAAGGCGGTGCAAATAGTTCACCCAATACCCGAGATAGTGGGAAAACCTTTTTTTGGTGGTGAGACCCAGGAGATTACTGGCCATAATGAAGAACTCAATAATCATTTAAAAACTGTATTAAATGAGGGAAAGCCTTCTTCTCTAATTTATAACTTTAAAAATGATGAGAGACTAAGCACAGGATATCCAATTATGATGAATGGGAATCCTCATTACTCACTCTTTGTAATAACCCCAACATCAAATATCTATTCTAAAATTAATGAAATAATCCTTACCGAAAGGTTAGAAATGTTCTCATTAATAACTGGGATTGCTGCGGCAATAACGATATTAATCTTGTTTTTAATAAGGTGGAATAACATATTGGATAAAGAGGTAAAATTCAGGACAAAAGAGTTAGAGGAATCAAATAAGCAAATATCTTTGGCCAATAAGAAACTAGAGTCAGCCAACATGCAACTTCAAAATAAAGATAAAATGCAAAGGGAGTTCATCAACATAGCAGCCCATGAGCTAAGAACCCCAATACAGCCAATACTTGGACTAGCGGAAATCGTCAAAAATAGAACAAAGGAT
>JBNJLU010000322.1:0-2880 GCA_050591185.1 Candidatus Nitrosocosmicus sp. | reverse complement strand
ATTTGGAATGAGCAAAGAATATGGAAAGGTATACAGCGGTGGCAAACTTATCGGTACCATAGTATTTGCCAAGAAATCCGGAGTATGGATTGCCGAAAGAGAAAAAAGAGTTTAAATTTTTCCACACAAATAAATCATATTTAAAAAATGATTATAAAAAATTTAAAATATTTAATCGGATATCTTAATCCCATCACTAGTGATTACAATATCCCTATTATTTGAATTGATTCGGTCATGCATAATCCATTTTCCTGATGGTAGCGTTATATAATTTTGTGTGACCACCAGTTTCTGGTTGTTATCTATATTGAATACTCCACTTACAAGTATAGTATTTTTGTCCAAAAGCCTAGATTCAAACATAATTTCACCACCCTCATCAGTTATTAGAATATGTTCTTTGCGATCTATTTTTTTTATTAATTCAGCATCACAATAATCACATTTATTATCATTTACTTCAACTATTGTTTTATTGTCATTATTGCTAATGATTGCTGAAATTAGAGGAGTATCAGTGACATCGATATTTTTTTCATTTAGGGCAAATATTATTTTATCATAAAATTTTATTTTTTTGGGGCTATTTGAAATAAAATTATTTCCCATTAAAAGTGTATATGTCATTATTTATTTTTATTCCTGTTATCTATTTATTCTTCTTTTTCATTTTTTATCAACAAACTATAACTTTAAAAATGTTTTTGAATGTAAGAAAATATGAATTTAGATCATAGTAAAACAGTTGGCATCGTAGGAATTGGTATGCTTGGTGCAGGCATCACAGAAAGATTAATTGATCGGGGAACAAGGATTAACATATATAACAGGGATAAAACGAAATTAAAATATTTTGAGAACCTGGGGGCAAAATCTTTTGATAACCCACGTTCCCTGGCTAATGAAAGCGATTGCATTATTACGTGTGTTACTAACTTTGAATCACTAAAGGATGTTCTTTTCGATAAACAAGGGATAGTTGAGAGTCACAACAGCGAATTAATTATCGCAGATTGCACAACAATCAGACCGGACCAATCGTCTTACTGTTCAAAATTGCTAAAGGAAAAAAAAGGTATGACATTGTTAAGTGCCCCGGTAATGGGTGGTCCCTCAGATGCAAAAAACGGGGAGTTAATAGCAATGATCTGCGGAGATAAAAAATCATTTGAAAAAATGTACAGCATATTTAACAAAATTTCAAGGCACATATTCTATTTGGGTGAGGACAATGGCGTATCTAATTCCATAAAATTGGCATTAAACCTTAACATAGCCATCATTTCTTTGGCATTTTCTGAGGGAATAATCTTTGCAATCCATTCCGGAGTAGATCCTGAAACATATTTGAACATATTCAATCATACCAAACTAAAGACAGGGATTAGCGAAAACAAAGGACTGAAGATACTGAAAAACGATTTTTACCCATCATTTTTTTTGAAAAACATGCTCAAAGACTTGGATTTAGTTATGGAAGATTCTCAATCGTTGCAGATATCTTTGCCCATTACTAGCTTATCGCAACAATTGTTTCGAGCTGCTAGTAACTGCAATGATTTAAAAGATAAAGACTATTCGGCGGTATTTCAATTTTTAGACAAATTAAACAAATCTTACAATTGAAAAAAAGATAAAGAAAATATTTGTTGCTTTACTTGATCGTCAAAAATAAAATACAATCATTTACCAAATCATTGGCTATTGTTATATTGTTTGAATGGATATTTTAAATGCCCTATCGATAATCTTGACAGGATAACTGTAGTTGTTTAGCACATAATGGTTCAAGCAGCTGCACCTCTTTCAAAAGTGACGGTGTTGTATTCATACTGGCATTCTTATCATGTTTGTCCTTTTCAATGGCGTGGGTCTTATTTGCATGAAGACAAATAAGGAAAGGTGCAGGGATTTTGATCCTAAGATGGTTTATTTACCGTATCCTTTTCATTCTGCTAATCCCGTCTTTTGCCACAATTCTTATGCAATTAAACAACGCAATTAAAATAAAAATGATAGTAGAGTATTGAGACATCCCTCCTAACTCTAATGGGGATCTATTTTCATTTGTATACAATAATCAGCAAGGTAATGGCATTAGCGCTAGATCAATTTGTTCCGTGCATTGCATATACGCGTATTTGATAATGCAGGCGGCAGATGCTGCTAACAGTTTGGCTTAATTTTATAAACATATTGATAAAACAGGAGAACTTTATGGCATTAGGCTGATAAAATCGCCCAAATTTTAGTTTCTTTTGCCATTTGCATTGGCATGATATGCCTATTGCCTTATCGCCAAATCATATAAGACAATATTAAAAATGAAATGATTATAAGAATCATCATCACATCTGTTCCCGTAGCATTAAACGAATGGCATAAAAGGTTAAAATAAAAAAATATGATATGTTTTTCACCAAATGTGTTAAAAAAACAAAAATGCCATTAAAACTTATAGGCGCCTTTTCAATACTAGTGTTGGTAGGCATGCTGGTTTCAAATACCGGTATCGAAAAGTCTTTTGCTAAAGAAAGGGTAGCGCTACAGCCATTGACTTCAGCAGACGCAGAACTTAACGCCAATGTAGCCCAATTTTTCTCATGTATAAAAAAATCGATAAAAGGCAGTGAAACTGCACAAGAGCCAAGTTATTTCAATGATGAACCAACAAAAACAGAAGTAGCTTTATGCTATAATGATGTGTTTGAGAGTCCAAAATAATATAGAACACATATAACCTTTTTATTTTTGAATCCCAAGTATTCTAATTCTTCGCCATTAGGAAACTATATATCTTTATTTGACACATATAAAACACCTTTATGCGAAATGTTGATACCGAAGATCCTTTTATAAAAATTGCATCGTTAATAG
>JBNJLU010000321.1:0-2895 GCA_050591185.1 Candidatus Nitrosocosmicus sp. | reverse complement strand
TCAACATTTTGCAAAAATTCTTTGCCATACTCTATTGCTTTTTCATGTGGGGTGTTTGCTTCTACAATGACATCAAAATGCATTATTCTGCCATCTTTTTTTGTAACATATGTATCATAAACTGCGCATTCCATAACTTTGATTGATTGTTATTCTATTTATTTTATTTCATTGATTTATCTTTTATGAGATGTTAAAAAAATATATACGCTTAATCTTATCGTATCTCTATTAGGGAGATCTTTTCATTATTGATTATGTTTTTTTCCAGTCCTATAGGTCTAGGTCATATTACTAGAGATATGGCGATCATGAATAAACTTGTACAATTATATGATTACAGTAATTTTGGGTTTGTTACAGGGTCTTCAGCATATGAATTTATTTTTAATGTGAATGATTCTGTAAATCATAATAAAATGTTTATATCGAATTTGTATAAACCACCTAATTTTTCGATAGTAGACGGAAAATTAAACAACGGTTTTCTGTGGCTATTGAAATATCTTTATTACTATGCCAATTGTAAAAAAAAACTAAAGGATTTATTATACTCTCGTGACTTCCCCAACATTCTCGGTGATTTGATAATAAGTGATGAAGATTTTGCTATATTATCATTCACTAAATACCATGAAATAAAAAAAATATTTATTACGGATGTGCTAAACACCAAATTTGGTAAGTCTTTTCTATCGTCCAAGTTTGAAAAAATTCTTAATGATTCGATGTGCAGTTTGATTAGATCCTCTGAATGTGTTATAATTCCGGAGTTGGGCCAAGACAAAGACAATCTTTTTTATGTTGGGCCTATTGTTAGGGAAATTGGTAATACCAGGGACGAATTGAGAAAAAAATTGTCATTTGACAAGAAAACCGTTTTAGTATCTACTGGAGGAACTCATGCAGGATTGTATCTATTGAAAAAAACCCTTGAATCGTTTTCTCGTTTAAAGAATAATCATGAATATGATTTAGTTATTTTATCTTCTTATGGCGATATGTTACCAAAATTAAGTCAAAATTGTAGATATGTTGGAATAACAGGCAATGGCCATGAATACGTTAAAGCGGCGGATTTAGTTATATCCCTCGCAGGAAAATCAACAATTGATGAAAGTGTGGTTTATGGAACTCCTGGTATATTTATTCCAATAAAAGATCATTTTGAACAGGAACATCGTGCTAATTCGTTGGGATTCAAATACGATGATATTTTTAGATTGGCGGGGTTAATGGAGGAAAAACTTTCTAGTACTGGTCATACTGAACCAAAGAAAGTTGAAAACGGTGTTTTAAGGGCTGCTAAACTAGTACATAAAATTTTAAATTATTAATAACTCGATGATTTATTATTTTATATTGGAACAGCTGATAATAGTAAAATTTGGAGGGTCTGCTTTAGGTATCGATGGTGTAAAAATACCTATTGTAATCCGCAGGATTAAGGAATTAAAAAGGAATGCCCGGGTTGTCTGTGTGTTTTCTGCCCCACTAACGCATTATGAGGGAAGAAATCTATCCATGACTGACGTTGCTATTAGAGTATCTAGAAATTATGCTTCACTTAATCCTGTTGATATTGATATTCTTAAAGAAGTTTACCTGAAAATATCTGACAAGTATTTGCCATATGACTACAGACAAAAGTTTGCATCCGACTTAGAAAAATTCACCACGATTGTACTAGTTTCACTTAAACAGGTAGCTGAAAATAGGCGATTTGTGGACGTCAGTAGATCAAGGATACTTGCCTACAGTGGTGAGATTGTTATATCTTGTCTAATGAACTATATCTTGAAAAGCAATGATGTTAATTCTGAATCTGTATCTGTAGGTGAATGGCCTATTGTTACCGATGACAATTTTGAAGCGGCCAATTTTATGTTGGATGAATCCAAAAGGCACCTAAACTCTTTGGTTGATTTGTTGGAATGCCATGATGTTTTGTGTATTGGCGGATTTATTGGGAAAACGATTGATGGTTTAGAAACTACGTATGAAAGAGGGGGTTCTGATCGAACAGCTGCAGATCTAGGCATTTTACTTTCTTCTAGTTATGATGTCCTTATTGATTTTGAAAAAGATAATGCAGTATTAAGTGCAGACCCTCGAATTATTTCAGATAATTTGCAATATGTAGAATCCCTTTCATACAATGAGGCTAAACTAGCTGGAATGTTTGGTATGAAAATACTGGACCCTGTAGCTATAAAAGATATTGATGATAATAACCTGGATATACCAATTGTAATAACAAATATTTCCGACCCTGCCCGTTTTACAAAAATTAAAAAACAGATATCCTTTGAGGAGATGGAACGTGAATCTAAAATTAAAATAGTCACTGGAAAAAGAAACTGCGTTATAGTCCGAATGGAGTCTATTGCCGCGTCTCATCTGGTAGCATTGTTAGAGAAACAACGACAATACCATGATTTTGTAAAATTGTCGCCTTATAGGCAAGATAATTATGAAATCACCAGGTTTTTGTTTTTAGATGCGGATTATGTTAAAAGGCATGAAAAAGTTTTTCGGTCTTTTTATTCTAAAGCGGAAATGGTGTATGCAAGAGGTGTTGTTACTCTTATAGGTGATTCTATGTGGAAAGTTCCAAAAATTGTATCTGAAACAAGCAGTATAGTTAGTCAACAAGATATCAACATACTAAACATAGATGCACAAGAGGAAACTTCAAGAATTCTTATAGTTGTTGAAGATAACAGTGTTGAAGATGTTATAAAATCGATACATTCAAAAGGCACAATTATAAACTAATTGAATTTATCTAATGAGAACTAATGTTGGAAAGTAAAAAAATATGGATTAACGGGGAGTTGATAGATTATGATGAAGCCAAAGTACATGTATTAACTCATGGATTACATTATGGAA
>JBNJLU010000320.1:0-2898 GCA_050591185.1 Candidatus Nitrosocosmicus sp. | reverse complement strand
AAAAAATTTGACAATTATCACAAAGATAACAAAGGCAATGAATATGAATTTGACTTTCAATCAATACAATCATTTATTTTTTCTAAAAAATCAAAAGGCAATCCTCATGCTAAACTCTACACAAAACAAGAACTTGATGACTCTTACAAAATAGATATTGTTCACAATGCAGTTTCAGAAAAATGGAATGAATATATGATTAATGATGATGGCGCAAAACTAAAATTAAAAAGTACAGTCACTAGGATTTCAAAATCAGACATCTTTTTGCAGAATGGAGATCCAATTTATAATGTTAAAATTAAAATTTTATCAAAGATAATCAGACCTAAAGCTT
Source organism: Candidatus Nitrosocosmicus sp. (assembly GCA_050591185.1). Taxonomy (GTDB): domain Archaea; phylum Thermoproteota; class Nitrososphaeria; order Nitrososphaerales; family Nitrososphaeraceae; genus Nitrosocosmicus. The sequence goes on along the minus strand of JBNJLU010000320.1, from coordinate 2,561 downwards.
GAAATGTCAATAATTCGTCTCTCAGTTGAAATATTGAAAATCAAATCAAATAAAGCCCAAAATCACTTTTACTTTGTAAAATTCATTAAGCATAGAAGGAAAACTGTTCATGGGAGTTAGGGTGATATTTAATTCAACTCATAGCAGGTTATTTGTGTCTTTATTTCATCTAGTATGCCTCTTTTATGGGGTTCCTTGTTCCTGTTGGTTTTTGGTTGGTGGCATTATATATTTTTGTCAAATAGGCATTTAATAAAATAACTGTCTATTACAAATATGGTGGATTGTAATATGAATAAATAGTAAACCGCCTTATTATTAATAGATATATGGAACATTCTTGGCAAAAGAGAGATACCGGTATTACAGTGAGAATAATAATTTGTTTATCCATACTTACTTTACTATATATTGTTTTTATTACCGTTCTTGCGTATTTGGGTCTTGGTTTTATTCCAATAATGCTAATTTCTGCTACATTTATTCTTGCCCAATGGTATTTTTCAGACAAGATAGTGCTTTGGAGTACACATGCAAAGGTTGTTACTAGCAATCAATATCCGTCTCTTCACTCGTTGGTAGAAAGAATAGTCTCAAGAAATAACATGCCCAAGCCAAAAATCGCTGTCGCAATAAATAGAATTCCAAATGCTTTTGCCACAGGCAAAGGACCTGGTAGTTCTGTGGTGGCCGTGACTACTGGTTTATTGGAAATACTTGATACGGATGAATTGGAAGGTGTATTAGCTCATGAGTTAACCCACATTAAAAATCGTGATGTCATGGTCATTACATTAGCGAGTTTGTTTTCAACAATTGCGTGGCAGATTATGCAGTTTGGATTTTTTGGAAGCCTTTACAGTGGGGGCAGCAGAGATCGCAACAATGGTTCTGCATATTTGGTAATAATACTCGTGGCTTTTGTCACATGGTTGCTTAGTTTTTTTATCATCAGGGCTATATCACGGTACAGGGAGTATTCCGCAGATAGGGGGGCAGCACAAATGACTGGAAAACCTGCAAAACTTGCTAATGCATTGATGAAAATAAGTGGGACTATGAATCGCATACCAACTAGGGATTTGAGGCAAGTTGAAGGGTATAACGCCTTCTTTATAATCCCTGCTGTTTCAAAAAGTACTTTTGCAAATCTTTTTTCAACACACCCGCCAGTAGAACAAAGAATAGAAAAACTTTTAGACATGGAGGCATCTATGTATTGAAATTCTTTAAGAGATTGTTAAATAAAATTGAAACAGAATCTGTTTCTAACGAAAAATATGATGATTCTGATGCTATATTTTCTCTCGCATCAGCGAGTCTTTTAGTTGAAGAAAAGTTGGGGTTGCAATTTTCAAGAACCGCTGCCTTATGCATAAAGATAATCCACGGAAGCCTTTTCAAAAACACGATAAATGATTGCACAACTTTTCTAGATGTCTCTAAAGACGAATTTAGGTTTGATTATAAAATCTTTACAGACTCTTATGATTATTTGTGGATTATAATTAATGGAAACGATTTGCCGCATCATTCCGACATCATAACAAATGTTGCAGCAGCGCTTTCATCTACTGGCGATATAATAGAGGAACACGGATTCTCAGGTCAGATATTGTCAGCTGTATTTCAGTTTAAATTTTTGGATAACAGTGATAACGTTGACGCCCACTACAAAAATGACATTAAATACAATAGCAAAAAAAACCTGTACCTTATATACAATTATAAAACAAATAACTTTTACCCATACATACCCATTGGTAATTCAGACCGGGACACATCAAAAGAACTCCAGGCAATATCAATACTAAAAAGTGTGATCTCCGTAGAAGACGATTATTCCAAATGGTTTCCAATTAAAGATATACCTTTTTAAATCCTAATTACCAAATCTCATTACGGGGTATATTCCATTCTATGCCATTAACACACCATTATTATGTATTGTGTTATTGTTGGTGACAGCCATTTTCTCCTCTTCAGCCCGTCTTGTTTATTTCATACGCAATGATTGTTTGGTATGACTGCTATAAACAATAAAAAAACTTTGTCTCATAACTTCATAGATGTATTAGTAAAGAAGCATGATAAAATAGCAAAAAAAAAATTTTTCTTATTTAGGTTTTTTGGTAATTAGAGATAATCTGAATCTTTGATAATGCCTTCCCCTTTAAACAACTTTCTTGCCTCTTCTAGTGTTATGTCTTGACCTGGTATCACTACATCAGATTGCACTATTTCTTTAGATTCAATAGCGTTGCCTTTTTCTTCTACAATTATGTTGAGAACTTTAAGGTGTCTCTCAAATTCTGCCCTTACTGAATCATTGTTCTCTCCGCTTTCCAGTAACTTTACAATTTTGTTATCCACGGTATTTATTTCATGCATAACGTTATCGTCTACCACATATTGGCCATAGCCTAATATCCTAACGATTTTTCTTTCTTTGTTGTTATTGTTATTGCTCATGTCTATTTACCAAGATTTTCTAATTTAACTTTGTTTTTTCAATAGCCCAGGTGATTCTATTGACTTGCATTTTAGGCTATACTTGATTT
>JBNJLU010000319.1:0-2920 GCA_050591185.1 Candidatus Nitrosocosmicus sp. | reverse complement strand
GCTGTCTGAAGGTAATTATTTTAAAATTTATTTGAAAGGCAATAATATTATAATAAAGTCTAACAGACCGTCAAAACGAATCTATGGTGCATTCAATCAAAACGATGACTTGTTTGTTGATTGGTACCCTTTAATCTGACTTTGCTTTGCTTTGCTTCGCTTCTCAGTTGTACATTGTGTCTCTTTAGGTGAAAATGATCCAAATATCTAAATATCTTTATTTGATTGCTTTGATTGTTATTTTCTATGTCTGATTTCTTCTCTGTTTTAGATTATAAAGTTCAAGACTTTGTGGATGCAATTGTTAAAACCACAAAAATACACGATGATCAAAGAACCCGGGGCGTTGTCTCAAAAATCGGCATATTGTCTGGACACTATATTAATTTCCAAATACCACACAATCTTGTAGTTGTTGGTGATATTCATGGCGATTTTGTCGCTTTGGAGAAGATAATGGGGAGGATAGATTTCAAAGATTTTTTAAAAAACGAATCTAACATCTTAATTTTTTTAGGCGATTATATTGATAGGGGTGAGTATTCCATTGAAGTTTTGCTTTTCCTTTGCAAACTAAAAATTCTATACCCTGGCAATGTCTTTTTAATGAGGGGCAATCATGAATCCTATGACCGTTTTCCGTTTTCCTCTTATGATTTTTATTCCAATCTAGTCAATAAAGTTGGAAAACCAATTGATACCCTGTACAATAACACCGTTTTGCCATTTTTTGAATCTTTGTTTTTGTTTTGTGAAATAAGCGGGTTTTCTATTATGACTCATGGTGGTTTGCCTGTTATTGAAAATCCTTTGTTTTTCAGAAATTATAAATCTCATTTATCTAATTCATTGGAAAATAACGCCTTGCTGGAGGAGATTTTGTGGAATGATCCACGAGATTTATCGAATAATAAGAGTTGGAGTTTTTCCAATCGGGGATTAGGAAAATATTTTGGGATTGATGTGACAAATATGTGGTTATCTAATACAGGGTGCAAGTTCCTTTTAAGAGGACATGAGCCCTGTAAGGGTTATAAGCTGATTCATGAAAATAAAGTTCTCACCATTTTTTCATCCAAAGCCCCATACCCAAAGTTTGAATCATCGTATCTAAAAATTTCACAAAAGGAGATTGGTGAAATAAACGGTGATGGTCGCTCAATATCACAATATGTTCATATTGTTTAATGGTGCGTTTTTTCTCTTTAGATATTTATTTTACATTTCAATTTTGGTTTTGATCTCTTTGCACCGTTTTCTTAGTGAAACTGTCGAGATTTCTGCAACTTGACATATTTCTACCTGCCTCAAAAATTCATTGCAGTTTTGTGATGCTAAATATATTATCGATCCCGCAAGAGCACGGGGGTTTTTCCCAATTGATATTCTACATTTCTGGGCCATTGAAAAAATCCTTAAAGCCTCTCTTTTAGTTTTTTCGCTCATCTGTAACCTATTGCAAATTAAAGTAACATAGTCTGGGCCATGAAGCACAGGCATTTGCAATGAGAGCTCCTTTAAAATCAGTTTATAGTGTGACATTATATCTTTTGTAGTTATATTACAGGCATTGGCGATGTCTGTTATAGTTTTAGGTGTTTCAGTTTCACGGCAAGCAGCATATAGTGCTGCCCCAACCAACCCTAAAGTCGATCTTCCCTTAGCCAGTTTTTTTATCGCTGCCTTTCTATATATGTATGCAGCTCCCTCGATTACAGCCTGGCTCAGATACAATTTGTCGCCAAAGTTGTTCAGTAGCTTTAATGCTTTCTCCAAATTTCGTGAAATTGAGTCGTTTAATTGTGCTCTGTTATTCCAAGTCCTTAATCTTTGCATACTATTTTTTTGCGATGGTTCTAATGCTTTGCCCCTTGCATCTGTATCGCCAATGCCAATAAGGGTAGACAAACCTTTGTTATGTACCGCAAGCGATTCTGGCATGCCGGTCCTTGTCCTATCTGTATACCCTGAATTATTTCTATAATTTCCACTTGAGTCTGTATTAGGATCCTGCTTCGAAACACAACCACAAGAAGAACAAACATACTCAAATGAGACATTATCAAAAATAACAGAATCGCTATTGCAAAACTCGCAAACTATTGGCTTTGACTTCCCCACATTGCCTTCTTGCTGCATAAAATATTGATCACTATTTTATTACTTATAAAAGTTATTATTTATGCTTTTTCTAAGACTTTAACGATGCCAATTTAGTGATGAATCATATTTCCAATGGGTAAAAAGTTTATGGATTTCATAGAACGATTAAATTATTATAAAAGGGTAATTATACTCTCTTTGTTGATTGATAACCCTGCGCTTTTGATTGCTACAGTTTTATGGATATTCTTTATACCTCGTGCCATTACTTTATTTTATCGATTCATTAAAAATAACAAAAGGTTTATTGAAAAAGATTTAAGACGAATCTCCAATGACCCAAAAATTATTTTCCAAATAACCACTCGTTCCGCAACAAAAACCTCTGTAGTAAAAAGAGGGATAAACTCAATCATTGATTCATGCAACAAAATTAACTATTTCAAATACGAAATATTTGTTGTAACGGAAGATTACAATGACACTAACACATTGAATTCTTCTTTGTGCACTGTTGTGTGTGTGAGTAAAAAATTCAATCCTAATGCAATAAAAAAAGGTAGGGCTTTGCAATATGCGGTGGAATTCAGACGAAAAAAATGTCAAAATTCTTCTGATTATTGGGTGTTTCATATGGATGATGAAAGTTATGTTGTCCAGCAAACCGTACTTTCATTGCTAAAGTTTATCCGTGAGAAAAGAGGGGTTGCCGCAGAGGGTCCAATTTTTTATCCATTAAAATTTGACGTTGCAAACAGAATCACTGCCTTGGCAGAATCCATACGGTCTTTTGGCTGTTTTGAATGCGTCACTCACA
>JBNJLU010000318.1:0-2927 GCA_050591185.1 Candidatus Nitrosocosmicus sp. | reverse complement strand
GCATATAAAAAAATTTAATAAAAATAAATTATAAGGTAAATTTAATTTAAACCAACGAGTTTTATCGCGATCCTATTTTTAATTCACAGGTTATGGCATTATCTTTCATCGATCTAATAAAAAAAATGAATTCCTTATACTTAGAGATGATGTAATGACGATCATCTCAGATGATCTTCCCTATCCGGCCATCTTAGATTTTGCAAAATATCAAGAATGGTATAAACCAAATTTTTCAGATAAAGATAAAGTAGAAAAAGACTTATTTGAATTTTCTAATAGAATTGGATCTTTTATAACTTTTTTTATAATGTATGCAATGGATCTTAAAAATCATAATATGGCCGCATCTTCAGATGAACACAAAGAGATCATAATTAGAATGGCTAGAGCAGGGGTTAGCAAAATAATCCCTGAGATCATATTCAAACTTGCCTTACTTTTTAATGAAAAAGAAGTTAAAGAAAACCAATTACCCTCAGGTAGAGTAGCTATTCAAGAAACTCCAAAGTTTGTTTTTAAAGAAGAATATAGAAAGGAAACTTATGATGCATTTACACGACTTTGTCCAGGTATTACATATGAATTAGAGAAAAGTTCAGACATAAGATATTCTTTTAACGAGGAATTAAAAAATATAATTTCGAAAGTAAAATAGTATCAAGGCAGACGACAAGAAGAAAAAATAAGGTATCAAAAAATTTTAGATATGCGAAGATTATGTAAACATACATTTAAGGAACCACAAGAGACCGATTCCGGTTTGATCATTCTTCAATGTGCAATTTGCAATTACATGAAAACTCAAAATAAAAAACACTTGACCAAATAAGCATTTTCTTATAATTCTATTTCCGGAATATTGCTATAATTTATAGATAACATCTTCTCTTTTTGATTATTTTTTATTTTACAAATACCCTATTCATTCAAGTAATATTCAATAATTGGATTACACTGTCAAGATAAATTGTCATCCCCGCATAATTATGAATGATACTTATTTTTCTTTAGTCATATAATTATATTATTAATGTTTAATGCATTCTCAATAGACCAATTCAGATAGTTTTAAAAGGCATTTAAAAACCGAAATACTAACAGAAAGCAAAAGGCACGTCAATAGAATTTTAATTTCAATATTTGCATTTGTCAAAATCGAATTTTTTAAAATACATCTAAAATCACCAGAATAAATAAAAATCAGCATATCGGGAAAATATGGAGATCATAACATATGCAAAATCAAAAGAGATTCCTATGAAACAGCCAAAGGGACAGTTGGCATGGATTTTCAATTGATAAACATCCAAAGGGTATCAATAAATACAATATTTACCACCGGATAATGTTTGACATGGTACAAAGAATGGGTCAGGAAATTCATTTGAAACAATATCCATCAGGTATTCCCACTGAAGAGATGTTTGAAGTTGTTGACGTAAAAATCCCAGAGCCCAAAGAAGGCGAATTCTTGGTCAAAAACATTTGGATGTCTGTTGATCCCTACATGCGAGGACGAATGAGAAGCCCAAAAGAAACTAAAAGATATATAGACCCATTTCAATTAAATAAGGCTTTAGAGGGTGGATGCGTAGGTCAGGTTTTACAATCAAAGAATAATCAATTCAAAGTAGGAGATTATGTTCTTGGAAACTTTGGCTGGAGAGAATACTGGCTCTCAAGTGATAGTCAAAACGTTATGAAAATAAATCCAAAAATTGCCCCACTACAGTCATTTTTGGGAGCATTAGGAATGCCAGGGCTAACCGCATATGTTGGACTTCTACTGATAGGCAAATTAAATGAAAGTAAAGATACAGTGTTTGTTTCAGCTGCGTCAGGAGCAGTTGGCTCCATCGCGTGTCAAATTGCAAAGATCAAGGGATGTCAGGTAGTTGGAAGTGCCGGTTCTGAGGAAAAGGTAGAATGGCTACTTGATGATGTTAAGGTAGACCATGCGTTTAATTACAAAACTGTAGGTGAAAATAATCTCTCATCTGAACTAAAAAAAGGTTGTCCAAAAGGGATTGATCTTTATTTTGATAACGTAGGTGGAAAACACTTGGAAGCTGCTATTGACAACATAAAGACATTTGGAAGAATTGTATTGTGTGGCATGATATCTCAATACAACACTACTACTCCCCCCTTAGGGCCATCAAATCTATTTTTAGCTGTAACAAACAGAATAAGACTCGAGGGATTCATTGTAAGGGATCACTATGATTTGCTAAATGAGTACCATTCATCAATGACCAAATGGATAAATGAAGGAAAAATAATTTGGAAAGAAACAATCGTGGAGGGATTAGAAAATGCACCCAGAGCATTTATTGGGCTATTTAAGGGAGAAAATTTTGGCAAAATGATTGTAAAGGTAGGGCAAAATACATTGGAAGAATAAAGCACCACCCAAAAAAAACGCGATTGTACCTTTTGGCATTAAATAACATAATTTGTAACAGTCATTGCATAAACATGTAAAAAAAATACCGCATTGAATTAGAACTTTAACATCACATCAAAACTAATAGAAAGTATATTACCACATCAAACTAACTCATATTATGTCATCTATTGACAACAGAGGGGAAAATGAATTTGCTGACGATGAGTCAAATCTTGTAGGAAAATCCGAATCGGAAGCAGTGGTAGAAGACAACAACACAGAGTCAGAGATAACTAAGAAATTCAAAAAGACGAAAACAAACTCCACACAATAAAAAAAACTTTATTATTTTTGGTTAACTAACCATACTCGGACCAAACAAGTTAAACTTAATCCATATTTATTATTCAAAAAAAAGTTTATACCGGTCTTAAAACATCTGATTTTGTGATTTATGGCAATATAGTCGTCGGTTTCGTTCGTGGAATCATTACAAATGTTTATAACAAAATATAATTTCATTCTAACCGCTCAT
>JBNJLU010000317.1:0-2927 GCA_050591185.1 Candidatus Nitrosocosmicus sp. | reverse complement strand
GTTATTAAACGTTTGTTTTGATCTTGGAAAATGAGGGCTTTTCGGTATTCAGTCTTTGCTTTATGATGATGTGGTGGTGGATGTTGATGCCTTTATCATATGGCTAAACATCTGCATATAGAGAAAATTCATGGGGATGGGGTCTGATGGTCACATCTACGTGATCCTTTACCTCTTGTATGATTATTGAATCAATAATATCATCATCAAAAATTGGCTTTAGGAATTCTCTATCATTACTTAACTCCTCATATGCCTCACGGAGAGTCGCAGGTAACTGCCTTATACCAAGGTCCATTCTACGCTGTGGAGTCATTTTAAATATATCCTCGTCTATTGGATCCGAAATTGATATCTTTTTCTTTATTCCGTCTAATCCCGCAGAAATAATTGCAGAAAAAGCTAAATAAGGATTACAGGAAGGATCTGGGGCTCTAAACTCTATTCTTTTCATATGGGCAAACCTTTCCCCTCTATAATGAGCCGCGTTTCTGATGATTGCTGACCTGTTGCCTGTGCTCCATGCAACATACACAGGTGCCTCATATCCTGGCACTAATCTTCTGTATGAGTTGGTAGTGGGCGCGACTATTGCTGCAAGGGCAGATGCATGGGTCAGAATACCCGCGGCAAAATATCTTGCTGTCTGAGACATTTCTGCATAGTCATCATTAACATCAAAAAATAGGTTTTTTTCTTTATCCCATAAACTTACATTAACATGCATGCCAGAACCATTGTCTAGAGCTATGGGTTTTGGCATCATCGTTGCGATCATGCCGTGTTTTTTTGCAATGTTTTTTACAATGTATTTGTAACTTTGGACAGAGTCTGCGGCATTTACTAAAGTGTCAAATCTTATGTCGATTTCACATTGCCCTGCAGTTGCAACCTCATGATGATGCGCATCACAAATTATACCAAAATCATTACTGAGCACATCCACACATTCGTTTCTATATTCCATCAGGGTGTCACCTGGTGCACTGGGAAGGTATCCTTCCTTTAGCCTTAATGCATACCCCACACCCTCGGTAGACCATGGTGCTTCTTTAGATATTATGTTATAGCTTTGAGATCTGTATGGGGTCATTGTGTTTACCTCTAGCTTGTCAAAAACAAAAAATTCTACCTCTGGACCCCAGTAAGAGGTGTAATATCCCTGTTGTCTTACATATTCTTGTGCCCTTTTGGCTATGCCTCTTGGGTCGTTTTTATACTGTTGGTTTGTTTTTCCTCCAGCTAATATGTCGCATATAAGCCGAGCTGTCTTATCCTTTAGTATCCATGGAATAATGGCATAGGTTGAGGGGTCTGGCCTTATAATAAGATCTGATTCGTGTATTTTGGTGAATCCCCTAATTGAAGAGCCGTCTAATTTAGGCAGTCCGTATTCAAAATCCTCTATGTTAAACATGTTTGCCGCCATTGTTGTATGATGGAATCTACCCGTTAATCCTGTAAACTGTAAATCTAAAAACTTTATTTCTTCGTCCTTTAGTTTTTTCATCGCTTGTTCAGCAGTGAAACTCAAAGACTCAATCTTTCCATCTATAACTTTATAAGGCAATTGAAGTGTTCGATATAATAAAATAAAAACTTCTAATTAAGCTTATCATGTTAAAATTATAGGTCAAATGGGTTCTTATAATCAAAATGATTTTATAAATATTGAAGAGGTTTTTAATACTTTAAAAAAAGAAATTCAACTTAATACCAGCGGCCCGCAATCTCTACCGCCCAATTTTTATCAAAATATTGCTAAAATGATTTCAAAGTTAAAGAACGAGAACAATTATGCCGAAAAAGAACGCGAAGAAGCAAATAATACAATTTTAAAGAAAGATAAAACAGACAACAAGATATCTGATCAAATCAAAAACAATCTATTGGATTTATTGGTCAGGTCGGTCACATTGTTGTTTGTTTACAGGTATAAAAAAACCTTTAGTGTTGATAAAACCCATGAAACTTTTGATTATTCAAATCTAACAGACGAGGAAAAATATGTTTTTTATGGTGATAGGGAGAGAGAGCACAGAATAAATCTTGTTTTAAATACGTTGTTTGAGGGGAAGCCTAAAACATTAGAAAAAATAGTATCTTCAATCAATCAAAACTTTATTATTCTAAGGTTTTTGGATTCTATGGAGCAATTTGTGGGTGTCAACATGAACAAATACGGACCTTTTAAGAAAGATGATGTTGCAATTTTGCCCTTTGAAAATGCTAGATCAATTATTGAAAATAATAAAGCAATTGAGATCAATATGGTAAACTGACTTTTGGCCTAATTACCAATGGTTATACCCAATAGATTTAACTCTTGTTTCTATCTTATTTTGGTTTGAGATAAAATGAACTTTCATTATTTGTCTTTTACTTCACGCTTTATGTAGTGCTCTGTTAACTTTTGTGAATAACAAACACCACACAGGTATTCTGAAATATTCCATTGTGGCATGGCAACATATTTAAAATCTTTAATTTCTTTATTGCATATTCCACACTTAATTTGGCCACTTCTGCCTATTCCCATTCTCTCGTAGCAATAAAAATTATCTTAAATAAAAATTATGGCATTATTACTCAATTGCCAATATCATAATCTTTTTTATTTAGTTTGATTTTTAGTTACCCAAAATAAACAAACTTGCTTTTTTTATAATCTTTTTTATATCCATAAAAGAAATTAATAGGGGTTTTTTTATAGAATGGATATCACTATGGAATATGATAAAACCGATAAAAGATTTTTTTTATCAATTATGGGATTAGCAGCCCTCACAGGTGTGGTTACATATTTTCTTTTCTCGGCAGCAAGTCCACAAGTAGGAGTTCAAAACTCAATATATAGACTAGAGCTCCCACCTGAAAGCGAAGCAGGCGCAGCAACAGAAACACCAGCTGATACTGAAGTTGTAGAT
>JBNJLU010000316.1:0-2934 GCA_050591185.1 Candidatus Nitrosocosmicus sp. | reverse complement strand
CCACTGGTTCCACCCATTACCAATACTGTTTGGCCTGGTTTGATGTTGGCTCGTCCTACGAGCATGTGCCATGAAGTCATTCCAACCATGGAAATTGCGGCAGCGTCCTCAAAAGACAAGTTATCGTCAATTTTTGCCACATTTACTTCTGGCAAATGCGTATATTGACAGTATCCGCCCCATAAAGGACCTGTTTGGAAACCCCATACCTGCCTTTTTTCACAATCGTATTCCCTGCCAGAGGTGCAAAGGGTGCAAACCCTGCAACTTAAGTTTGCGTGTGAAACAACCCTGTCCCCTTTTTTTAGGGATGTCACGTTTTCACCCACTTCTGCTATCGTTCCTGCAATATCAGTGCCAGAGATATGGGGCATGGGGACTTTTATCGGCTCTCCCCAGATGGCCCACAGATCATCGTAGTTGTAAGAGGCTGATTCAACTTTTATTAATACTTCATTTGGGTTGATTTTTGGGACATCAATCTCCTCGATTTTTACGACCTTGTTTGGATCTCTATTATGCGATCGGAACACTGCGGCTTTCATTGTTATTTCTTATAGTCTTAGGTATTGGTAGGAAAAATATTTTGCTAAGGTACCACTAGGATAAAATTATCATAAAAAAAATTTTTATTGTTATTTGGGTTTTTGTCTAGCCATTTGGTATTTAACTATGTTTTATATGATGTCCAAGTTTTTTTTATTTACTCAGGTCAACAAAATTTATAGTTTTATTGCGCCCACAATATGTTTATTAGGATTTGCAGTCAATCATCACTTAAAATATTGATTTTATTTAAGAGATTGTTGTATTGGGATTCGGTAAAACATCATGATTTGGAGCCTGACGATGTTTCCTAATTAAACCCCTTATTTTATTGTAATTTTCTGATGATTTCATAGAAAGTATCATTATCTATTTTAGTATCTAAGAATGTAATAGACGATATGATTGTCAAAAGACGTTGCTACTAAAATGTTTTTCTGTATATTCGTAGAATGTGACTTTATCCAAATCTTGTTGTGCTTCTTTGGAGAATTGTTAGTCAAACTACTTTTGTTATTGATCTGTATGCAAGGTATAATGCACTATATATAGTGATAATGCCATGAAGACAGTTACTACAAGACAAACAGATTTAAAATTACCAACCTGCTTGGATTAATTTGAACTCAAAAGTATAAACCAAAGATGTTCTAAAAACCAATATGGCTAATCCCATAAACAATTGTTTATTAGAAGAGATGAATGCAATTCAGGTTAAAGAAACAATCACAGACAAAACTATTGCAATTCTTGTGATAGGTGCATGTGAAAACCATGGAGATCATATGCCATTTGGCTCTGATTTTATCTTTCCTCTGAAACTTTTTGAAAATGTGATCCATGATTTATCAAAAAACGACAATACGAGATCTATTCGCAATAATCTCATTTTACTTCCTGTTATTCCATATGGAGTTAGTTCCCATCACAATGACTTTCAAATGACTATGAGCCTAAAGCCTTCAACAATGATATCGATAATAGAGGATATTTTTCTCAGCCTTATAAAAAACGGTGTAAGAAAAATACTTGTTATTAATGGACATGACGGAAATATTGCCCCTATTGAAATTGCGTCAAGAAAGGCAAAAGATGAAAATGATGATGTGGTGATAGCCTGTTTGGAGTCATGGTGGTCATTGGTTGGCCAAAAAGATAAGCGTCTTTTTGAAGTGTGGCGAGGGCTTGGACATGGTGGTGAAGCTGAAACCTCCGCAATGCTATCGGTTAGGCCTGATTTAGTTGATACAAACTATGCCCCAGAACAAGTTATTCCAAATTTGCCCAATGATGACATTAGGATATATTGGAAATTCAATGAGTTAACAGACACTGGTGCCACAGGTGCTCCAAAAAAAGCATCTGTTGAAAAAGGCCAAAAAATCATAGAAATACTGAAAGATAGCCTAGTGTCATTTATAATCAACATGGAAAAAAATGAGTGGAAGTACGGCTTATCTGTCTAAAATCTGATTAGTGGCATTCAATATGTTTTAATATTCAATCTTTTTCATTTAGACTGTCATGCAAGCATGACTTTGTTCTGTTTCCATTTTAAATTATTTTGTAATTTTTCAAAATGCAAAAAATGTGCCTAAATAACGACAGATCCTCTTAAATAGTGATACCGGACCAAATTGAAAATGAAACTTTTTGATGTACCCTATAAAACACCAACATATGAAAATCTATGTGCCTGCGTAAAACTATTTCAAAGTAAAAGGCAATGATGACTATTTGGTAAGCGGTAAACTGTACTGAATAATGATTTATCTTGTCTCTTTGGTAAGAAAAAAATAAAGCCTTGGGATCCAAAATGGTCCTGTTATACTTTCTAGGCCCTTATTGCAATTTAATTGCGATACATGAAAGCCTATGTTCTCAATTAAGAAAATCCAAGTGTTAGTTTGATGATGGGGATAATTGATATATAGTTTGACAAACTATAAAAAACAATTGAAACGATTTTGTTAGATTACAAAATAAAGTAATACTATCATGGTTGCTTGATCCAAAACACATCTATATTTAATCGTCTATATATTTTTATTAAATCATAATTTAGTTATACTAAATTTGTCAAGCCTGTAAATTAATATTCATTTTTGCTAAAATTCCATCGTTTGTATTGTGGTGGTTATCTATATATTCTGTGCATCAAATAGAGCCTGGTCTGTGGTATTATTCGTAAAACATTTGCCCTTATTTTTTAATATGATGAAATGAAATTTCACAATAGTGCAAAGATGTTTATATACACTATGTTGGAATGCATGCGGTAAAATTATCATAATTCCATACGTGAGATTTTGATATGTTTTTCTATTAACGGTCAAAAGTTTTAGAACCCAATGCAATGCTAATAAAGACGCACAAATCTAATTATCA
>JBNJLU010000315.1:0-2934 GCA_050591185.1 Candidatus Nitrosocosmicus sp. | reverse complement strand
AGAGATGATGATAAAGGTATCATTGTATAACCTGTTTAGAAGAATATAGATCAACAGAATAAGATGTTGCGTTAGGATAATGAATTAGGCAACAAAGCATTATTAGGGGCTATTATAAAATCCTCCCTAAATTATATTAAAGGATAATTTAGATGGGTGAGAACCATATCATATTATAAAAATATAATTATTTTATTCTTCTTTTCCAAAGATCAATATATTTTGTGCAAATTATGACCGTCATTACCATTGCCTTTCGGCCTGTTTAAAGAAAACCAAATTTTTTTAGACTGTCATCATTATCCGATAGTTAAACTGTTATCAAATACGTTACCTTGAACATTTTATTTGATGTTCGACCTTCTTTTGCCACTTTTGCACCTATTCTATAATTGATTGTCAATCTGTGATAGCCATATCTTTAATGTTCTGTTGGTTTTTCCTAAAGTTGATTATGCCCAATACCAATATAACAACTGATATAATTATTGCTAATGCCAAAAAGTCAGAAGCGATTATGCTGGTTGATGTAGCACCAGCATTATTGTTATTATTTCCATTAGAAATGAAATCTTGAGTGGATGCTGATAGAGATGGGGGCGATGTCACTGAAAGAAATGAAGCCGCAACAAGTACAGAGATGCCAATTATTGATTCTATTTTAATCGACCTATTGACGGTATTGAAAAAACTCGACCTATTTTCATTATGCATCATAAAAGGGATATTTGGATTATCATTGTTGATATTTGCTTTTAGAATGTTTTTTGATGAATGGGCATATTTTTGTATTTTAAGTTGGTTATACCTTCCAAGCAAAATCAATGGAAATGCCAGGGAGAGTTTTATAATGAGAATATTGCCATATGCTGTATTAAAAATGGCATTTATGCTTTGCAGATGAACCAAACCCAAATACATTCCGGTTATCCCAATAATTGTTAGCGATACAATGGCAATAAACGAAAAATACTCTAGTAAAATTAAGGTATGATGTGTGTTTTTTATGCTGTTTTTCATTTCATCTTTATTATCATTATTATTTGTATTTGTATTTCCAAAATGATGATTGTAAAGTGAAGACTTTAAGCCTTTCAAAAGAATGGTTGACAGAAAAAACAAACCTCCAATCCAAATGGAAACTGCCATAAAGTGAATCCAATCCATGGATATTGCCAAAGAGTTAAAAAATGGCAATGCGTTACTATGGCTAATCATGCTATTTGAATAAAGACTAATCGAACTGACAATAATAATTACTACTAAAGGTATCAAAATAATGGGGCTAGGTGTTTTGCTTGAATGGTTTTTGACATGATTATCGCCTTTATTTTTCTTTGTGGCTCTCTTTTTTAGGGCATAGTGGGCAATAACCAACCCCATTGTTAACAAGGAGGTTGCAATTCTTATTTCCCAAACTTGCCCAACAGAGGTAGGATACAATATGGAAAAAGTGGAGAATAAATCAATTGTTGTTTCCCTTGACAATTCGTATGCTGAAACCAATATTATTCCGGTAGAAGTAAATGTTATAGCTATGCAACATAATGATACTATAACTGTGAACCTCTTTAGGTATTGATCATTACCATAAATAAAACCTTTGTTTTCTTCTTCCTTACTCTCTTTGTGTTTGCGTGTCCTTTTACCTGAAATTCTATGAAAAAATAAATAGCTAAATGTTACACCCAAAATTGATACCTGAGAGATGATTAGAATAGATTTTAGTATCGCATCATTTGTTGAGGTTACCGCTACTTCAGTGGACCCTAGGCTATTATCGAACCCTTGTTGGGCGGATACCATGATTGGAAATTGAGACACACACAGGGAGATTGACAACATTGTTAGAATAAACAATATCAATTTTTTCATTTTTATCATGATTTATTATTTGTCAGTGTAATGGCGCTAAATCCATTGTCGATTTACTTTTTATGGACGTTATAAAAATTATCAAAAAAAAGAAAAAAATGAATGGGTTATTTATTGAGGCGATGATGACGACGAGGTTCTGTTTATTGCTTGGCTCAAATCAAACTGCGAGACATATGGCTCGGGAAATCCATTCCTCTCGTCAGGACACCCAAAACCTCCTTGCATGGCTTTCCTGGTGACATTTTCAGATATTTGAACAGTTGAATTATCAGACGGTGCAGTTTCACCACCAGCTGGTTGACATGAAAATGTTACGTCAAAGTTTGTTCCGTTTATGGCTCCAAAGATTCTGTAGTTATATGTTGTTGCAACAGTTGGATAAAATGTTTCAGACTCATATTTTCCCACTTCCCCATATGCTGGGTCTAAATTGGAGGTTATGTTTTTGTCTCCTGCCGAAATTTCCACCTTTAGCATTTCTTCCAACCCTGTTATTGGTTGGGTACCATTTGCATTAGTATTAGTTGGGTCTGATGCATTTGGCCAATAAGCATCAAGCGTAGCTGCTGTTTTGTCGTCTACATAGAGTGGCTCATTGGCTGAACCAACGACAAATAGATAATCTTTATCGTTTATGGTAAATAATTGTCTCTGATGAGCATCTGCTACCTGTGACATAGGTGCTATGATAATCGACATCATGGCAAAGATGCCAATCCATGCTAAATTTTTATTTCTCAATCTAGACTAAAGGTCTATTTTTCGGGTATTAAAGTAATTTTGTACAAATATCGAACAGTAGAATATAACGAACGAAGGATACGGGTATCTTTATTGAATAAATTATATATATTTTCTTTCTTTTTATTGTGTTAGCAGAAGAGACTGAAATAATCTAATCACGGAAATTTAATGATTGTTCTAATTGAAGTAGATTTATTTTTACTGTTTCCTTTATCTATACCAATTCAACTTAAGGGTCTACCATCATAATATGCATTTAGAGCGCCCTTAAACCCTTTGTCATAACAAATCTCAACATCAGCCAAAGAAAGT
>JBNJLU010000314.1:0-2945 GCA_050591185.1 Candidatus Nitrosocosmicus sp. | reverse complement strand
TTACGATAAACAAAGAATTACGATTCTTCGCCCATATTTCCGATTTTATTTTAATGTTGTTAGATATTATAAAACAATTCAAAGGGACGCATTACTGCTATATTACATCTAAACATTGTATCTTAACTATGGCACTATAAGCAATTGAAAAATAATAACACCATAAAAAAATGTATTACACCATACCAAGTTAATTGAACAGTAACAAGTATCCAAACTCCGATATAACTAATTTGAACCATAGATTATGACTATTATGAGTATCATAACAAAGAACCACAAAGTTGGTTTATTCGCAATCTTCATCGCGACAGCATTAATGTTGGGAACAATCTCCGTATCAGGATTTGACACTGCGTTAGCAACAAATAGCAACTCACAGAAACTAGATAATTCAGACAAATCAGACAGACATAGTGATAACAAGGACGGAAAAAAGAAATCAAATAATGATGCAGAACAAGAAATTGAACAAGCACAAGTCAGCGAACAAAGCTCATCATGTAGAGACAGCGGAGCTGTAGTAGTATCAGCATTAAACTGCAACAACATAGCATTGCAATTAAATGCTAACTTAGGCAGCAACAGCTTAGGACAAGAGTAAACCCTTTTTTTCTTTTGTTGCTACAACATTAAACAAGTTTTAACTAAATAATCAGTATCAAGTTGCAGTTTTCATCAGATAATAAAAATTATAAATTATTATAAAAAAACAATTAGAATAATGACGGATATACAAATATCCTTGCTTGCATCCTACCATATTATTTGTTATGTTCCACGCGATTGAACAAAAGAACGCCTATTTTCCATTTTACGGAAACAACGTTGTTGATGTCTTTTAGTTTGTTAAACAAAGCCAAATCTTTGGAATCATAATGAAGTCGCATTTTTTCAAGCAATTCATCATTGATTAAAACTCGCTCTTCTCTAAATAAAACTGTTGAACCACCAGTATCGATATTTAAAATAAAGAAAATCCGTCCATTATATTTATCAGATATGGAAAATTGTCCTTTGTCATTGATAACCTTTCTAAATGCATCGTTTTTTGGTCTAGATATATTAATCATTTTCATAATCGGCTCAACGTTAGGTATCATGTTTTTTATAAAAGATTTAAATTTTAAAATCTCATTTGAGTAAAGACCTATAGAGTCCTCATCCCACTTTAAAAAATAATTCCCAAATGAAATGTCAGGTTTAATTGGAGTGTTAAGATTGCTATTAAAAAACAGATCACGAATAAAATTCGAAGTTTGTGACACCACCATATAATTAATAACATACATGAACCATGCTTTTATACCATATTAGGCAGTTCACCAGATAGTATTTTGCATATTTTTATTGTTTATCTTGAAACTATCGCTTCTGAAAACCATTTTGGTATCATATCTTTTCCATTTTTTAACAAAAAGGATATGCTGCTATCTAAGATATAGGTATTAGCATAGTCTTCTGAATTTCGGATGCTTCGTCCATACGCCTGAATCAATCGCAATATAGTATTCCATTCATACCATTTAGGATTTCGTTGTTTAAGCACAGATATTTTTTTATCAGTTAAATCAGGATATGGAACTTTAACTATAATTTGAAATCTAGAAAGGTCATCTTTAAGGTCTATCCCTAAATACATAGAGGGAGAGATTAAAACAGTTGGTTTCAAGCTCTCAAAATGTTTTAGAATCATATCATTTCTATCTAATTTTGGATTTGTCTCTATCAGTCTAACAAAATTGTTTTTAGAGATATTATTTTTGATAAACTGTAATTGAGAATACGATGTGGTATGAATTATGCCTTTATCGTTTTTATGTACAGAGAGAAGATTATCAATAACCTTTGCTATATGGGGCAATGACTCACTCATAGTTTTTGCGCTTAACCATGCCACGTTCATCAGATAGATAGGCCTGTGTTCAACAGGAAATTCAGATTCTTCGATTTTTATGAATTTTACCTGATCCTTTTTTAGCCCTACAGCTTTACAAAGGTTATCTTTACTTAATATAGTAGCACTCATCAACAAAGATACAGATCCCTTATCAAAAATATCAACAAAATAATTGGAAACATCTAGTGGCTCCATTTTAATCCGGCTTATTTTATTATCATTATCATTTTTTATCATGTTAGTTACCAACCAATTATCCTTGTTGGATTTTAAATCATCCAGAAAAACAGATAAATTCTTTTCAAATGCTAATGCATCAATTAAATCTTTTTCACTTGCATCAATCGCTTTCTTTTTATCCCCACCATTTCCCACCAAACTTTCGCCTTTATTTATAAAATCGCAAAACCGTTCCTTTAGATGTGTACAGAAATCAACATATGTGTCAACATCAAGAGGCTTATTTTCTGGTAGATTCAGTTTTGGAAAAAACCTATTTAGATATTCTTTATTTATTATAAAATTTTTGAAAGTCGAAACCTCAGATTCTAACGTATGTGCCTCATCCAAAATTAAAAGTTTTCTTTTATTTACCCCCGATGAATAAAATAGATCAGATAAAAAATACTTATAATTATAAATAGTATGACTAGACTTTACAGATATCCATTTTTGGTGAAAATACTCGCAAGGTTTCCACTGAAGTTGTACAAGTTGAGAATGTTGTTTTGTTTTATCATGATATTTTTTTAGGGCATATTTGGTTATGTCAATATTCTCATATATAGTTCCTTCCAGTTTGGTTTCATAGTCACTTAACCTTGTTTTGTATAAACAGTCATATTCATCTTCTTTTAGGCATGGACCGTAATCGCAACTTTCTTTAATACCCATATCTTCTTTGACAATACAAGGAAAATTATTTCGTCCTTTAACTTCATATAGGTAAGGAAAGTCTTTAGAGTACTGAGTTTGCAAATCCTTTGTCGATGTACAGATATGAGAGCTCCCAAGAAATCTAGATAGGGCAACAGCAACGGCACTT
>JBNJLU010000313.1:0-2954 GCA_050591185.1 Candidatus Nitrosocosmicus sp. | reverse complement strand
ACTCTTCTGTGTTATACAGCAGAATAAAGAGATTGGTAAAAAGGGATCTCATTAAAAAATTTACAGTTATCATTAATGAGACTCAGCTTGGAATCAATATCAAAGCTACAGTCGGAATCAACAGGGATCCAAAACTAAAAGAACCACTGCATACAGAATTGCTAAAGATTCCCGAAGTTCGTTCTTTGATCGAGGTTACAGGTCGATTTGATATAATACTAACAGTTTATGCAAGAACACTAGAGGAATTGCACAAAGTGGTTATAGAGAGAGTAGGAAAAATCGAAGGAATCCAAACAACTGAAACATTCGTAGAAATGCAAAGAACAGACAAAGAGCCTATTTACATGATTCAATCCAATACAAATGCCTTTTGAATTCTACTATAATTGGATCCAAATTAGAAATATTAAAATAATATTTTAAACTTTAGAAGGATAGAAATCATTTGTTATCGATATCTTCCCTACCAAATACAATTCAGAAAAAAATAATAGTAATGTTTCAGACTTTAAAGTTAGCCAAAAAAACAAGCAAGGACGACTATTTTACCCATCTCAGGTTAGTATTGCTAGCAATTGGAGCTATTGGTGGCATTGGTTTTGTTTTTAAGTTCGTAGGAGCACTTTTCGAGTAAAAGAAACTTTATTTTTAATTTAAGAATAAATAAAGCATCTGCAGTATAAACTGACAAAATTTTGAAGAATAAACAATTTAAAGGTTTATTGGTTCATTTACAATATAAACAATATGGGAAGGCTATAGAAATGCAAAACAGTCCAATTGAGATAGACAATGAAAATAAAATCAAGCTTAAACCCGAATTGATGGTGGAGGAAAAACTTTATCCCTTAATACACGAGAACTCCGTCTTTTTGTTTTTTAAAGACGAAAACAATCTGATTCACTGTTATGAGATCTCAGATAAAGAAACTAAAGAAAAGATAATCAATAATCCCGATAAAATAATAGAAATTCTTGAAGGGTTCAACAAATAAGTAAATGGCAAATACGCGTATGAAATCAAGATAATTAGCAATCGCTAAAATTAAAAATTGAAATATTATTATATGCTTCTCTATGCATAATTGTTAATGTCGAACGGTAAATACGAAACAGGTAATAGAAAAGGAAATGAGATTTTTATTGGCAAAAAACCACTAATGACATACGTAACTGCTACACTTGTCCAATTAGCTAACGAACCAACAGTCGTAATCAAAGCAAGAGGGAAAAGCATTACAAGAGCTGTTGATGTAGCACAGATAATAGTAAAAAGAATGGACTCACTTGGATACCGAGTGGCAAGCGTAAAACTAGGATCGGATCTTTTGTCTAGCGAAGAAGGAGAAAAACCTAGAAATGTATCTACAATTGATGTATCGATTTCAAGATCGAAATGATAAACGAAGACAATTTTATCCTCAATTAACTTGTCAGAAATAATAATAATAATAATTTAAATTTAATAAAGGCTTTTTTAAACAGTATTCATGCGCAATATACTTAGTTTTTTATTTTGCAGTTATAGATATAACATACCTTTTCTTATAGCCATATCAATTTTAATAATTCAAATCAACCAAATAGTTTTTAATAATAATTCAGAAGCTTTAGGGTTATTCCATGACAAACAAAAACAAACAATGCTACCATATCAGAACAATGAGTTTGATTTTAAAATCGACTATCCAGGTAACTGGGAACGATCAGTTAAAATAAATAACGAAATTGTATTTGTCTCTCCAAAGGAAAAAGACTCTGTAAGCAATCCGGCCGGCCTCATAATAAAAGTTGTACCGCTTCAATCAAAAAATGTCTCTGTAGGAACCCTGTCTAATGCATTAACAAATGAGCTAAAAAAAGACTACAAGGATTTTAAACTAGAATCAACAAGCAATCTCGTGGTAGACGGAAAAAATGCAAAACAAATTACATTTACCGCCACAGATAGCAAGTTTCAAAACAGAAAAGCTTTTCAAATAATCACAACTGATAATACCAACGTATTTATTTTCACATACAAGGCATCCATAGACAAATTCTCCCAGTATGAGAGCACAGTTAAAGATATGATATCAACATTTAAGGTTTTATCAAAGTAACAATTTAAAATTGCTTGGTTGGATGACTAAGTCATCCAACCAAGCATGTTCCCCTTCGGTTTGGTCGATGTAACTATGTTTTGAGCATCATACTATTTAAATGTTGTACCATACCTAAATACATTGTAACGATGGCATCAAGTGTCTACATCAGACCTAATTTCACCCATAGCATCAAAGGCTCAAAAGTTTTCTTAACAGCCAAGACGTACCTATTTTAAATTCTGACTTTAAAGATTGTGTATGAGTATCAATAATTGGTACATATTCTCAAAACAAAATACAAAAATATGAGAACTTCAGGTTATTTTTGAGGACCATAATTTTCCTTTTAATCATGCAACACCATAACAACAACCATATGCATAATATAGCAGACGACATATAGCGCCATGCCATGATAAATTATAAAATGCTGTAACTATTATACGAAAATCAACGCATTATTGTAATTATTGCGTAATATCCCAAATATCTAAAAAATCTTATCTGTATATAACTATAATTATAAAGGATTATATTTCCACTATATGTCAAAAAGAAAGAAACACACAACATTAAAGAGGCCTGAAGCAATATTAGCGATCTTAATTACAATAATAGGCGGCATAATAATTTATAATCTAGTAATCTCCATTCCCACAAGAAACTATTCGTTGGAAATTGATGCACTTAAGGATCCAGAATCACTGCTTGTAAATTCCAGGGTAGTTTTAAAAAATTCAGGAATACAGCCTCTAAACGATATTAACATTAGATCTCTTGCGTAATTAGAACAGATTAACAATCTTTTATGGTACAATGGTTCTCTATAACTAAGCAGGATTCATTATTCTATAGTTTACCAGT
>JBNJLU010000312.1:0-2961 GCA_050591185.1 Candidatus Nitrosocosmicus sp. | reverse complement strand
AACATTAAATATACATTTCTTGTATTGGGCAATGAAAAAAAATCTTGCTAAACCATTGTCGGATTATAAGACTATTTGGTTCAATTTTAATTTATTTTGTATTGGAATATCTTTTTTAGTTACAACCTTTCTATTACGTGCTTTTGTAATGCTAAACGCTCATGGGGACAATTTACAAGTGTTGTTAATTACATCTATTGTGTTATTCAGTTTGTCTGTTCTCTATACATTCTAAAAAAAATTAAATAAAATAAAATTGTTAAAACTAATTACATAAGGGTATGTAGGCAGGTCTATCCAAATTAATTTGGATTAGATAAATTGATTTACTGATTTGAAAATATTAGAAAATAAGACAACAGTCCATAATAAGGTGTAGTTCAGATATCTGTGATGTATATGCATAACTAATAGAAAGCAGATAGAAGTTTTCCAATCCAGACAATATTATTGCGTTTAAAAATACCTGAAGATGGGTTGGAATATTCAATTAAAACTCTCGGATGGCAGATCCTTACTACTGCATTGAACATAATTATTATTGTTCTTATTGTTCTTATTGTTCTTATTGTTAATTATGGTGCCAATGCAAATACAACAAAAATTATTAACTAATTCCATAAAATAAAGATTGTTTATCGAAAAAGGCATTGGAAATGATGAATAATCAATAGAGATGGTAATTAGGATAAATTGGAAATTGGTATAAATATGAGGAATTTGAAATAATAGTATTTCTAATAAAGTCACAATAAGGAATGTAACTGAAGCCGATATTTCTAGAATAATTGATTTGCAAGAAGCGTCTTTTTCCGATATGGCCGCCTATGGCATGGTGTGGCCTTCTTATTCTCTTTACAAACATATTTGCATATTTCCAGAAGGTCAGTTGTATTCCGAAGTTAACGGGCGATTGGTAGGCTCTTCCAGTAGCCTAATAGTTTCTTTAAAGACCGAATATACCGATCACACTTGGAATGAGATTACTGCATTAGGATCATTTTCTAACCATGACCCAAATGGGGATAGCCTATATGGTGCGGACATATCCGTTCATCCTGACTTTCGCCATAAGGGTATTGCAACAATACTTTATAACTCTAGAAAAGATTTAGCTATTAAACTGAACTTGAGAAGAATAATAGCTGGTGGTCGGCTTTATGATTACTATAAATTTGCAAAAACCATGTCAGCCGATGAATATGCAAAGAAAGTAGCGGTTGGTGAACTTAAAGACACCGTTTTATCTTTCCAATTGAAAAATGGTTTTAGATTCATTAAAATACTTCCAAATTATCTTTATGATAAACGGTCTTTAAATTATGCTAGTTTTGTAGAATGGGTAAACCCGCAATACAGGAATTTGTAAAATGTGGATATATAAGATATGTCAATTATAGATTGTCATATTCATCTGAATAATTATGATGAAATCAATAAGACCGATAATAAAGTTCTTTCATTAGAGGGGAGATTAAATGCATTACTTGAGTCTATGGAAGATAATGGCATTGTCTATTCTTTGATTCTGTCTTCTTACAAAGTTGATGTAAATAGACCATCAACGTCTCAAATTATTGAATCTATCAACCTTAACAATGTGGAAAACAAAATTGGAGTTGTAGCAGGGTATACCATTGACAATCATACCCAAGAAGATTTAATAAACTATAGAGAATGGATTAAAGACGGCATTATAAAAGGTATCAAACTCTATTGTGGATATGAGCATCATTATCCATATGATGAACGATATCAAATAGTCTATGATATGTGTAAGGAATTTGATTGTCCTGTAATGATCCATACGGGTGATGCGTTTTCTAACAAGGCCAAGATAAAGTACGCGCACCCTTTGAATATAGATGATGTAGCTGTGGATAACCCTGATTTAAAAATCGTTATGTGTCATATTGGAAATCCTTGGATAACGGATTGTCAGGAAGTATTATACAAAAACAAAAATGTATATGCTGATATCTCGGGTTTAATTATCGGGAACTTTACATTATCTGGTGAAAGACACTATGTTGGTAAAATAAATGAAATGTTAAATTATGTGGAGAATCCTCATCGTCTGTTATATGGAAGTGACTGGCCTATATCCAATATGAAATCATATGTCAACTTTGTTCAAAAACTAGAACTTGATAAAGAGTCGTATGAACTTTTGATGTTTGAGAATTCAAAAAGTATTTTTAAATTGTCGCTTTAACATATTGAACATGGTATTTCGATTTGATTATGGGCTCTACATGTAAAAAGGAAATTAAATTGTAATATCCTAAATAAAAAGAAAGAGAAAATAAAATAGGTTAGCCCAAAATAAAATACATTACTTGCATTAATGTAACAAATATAATCCTGAAATTATATTTGTTTTAGATGTGCCTATTGTTGTTCGTCAAAATAATGGGAATATGTTAAAATTTAAGAGTTTAATTTACCTTTGTATAAAACATTGGATAAAACCCCGGTAAGTCTTGAGACGTTATCCCATGGATTTGTCCAAACAGTGGAATGTCTTTGGTGCTTTATAGAGCCTTATCTGGAATTTTCATAAAATGCTATATATCAAAAAATCAATAACGCTTTACTCTGTCCTGTTATGTGATATACAATCAATGACACTTATTTTGAATCCAAGATTTTATTTATCTTCTTTACCAGATCTTCGTTCTCAATCGGCTTGTGAATGAAAAGATCTTTGCTTAAAGAAGAGTGTTCTTTCTCCCTAAATGTTTCGTAATACATTTCACTAGCAGTCATAAAGCATACTTTAACGGCATTGTCCAATTCTTTCACCTTTCTATGCAATTCAAATCCATCCATGTTTGGCATATTTATGTCAACAATGAGCGAATCATAATTATTTGGTTAATAATCGGAAAAAGCCGAAAGAGAATCCGTATATGCGTCTACCGTGAATCCATCATCCTCTAAAACCATTTTACAAAGAAA
>JBNJLU010000311.1:0-2967 GCA_050591185.1 Candidatus Nitrosocosmicus sp. | reverse complement strand
TCTTCAATCATAATTTTGATTAAGTTTGCATCACGCATAGTAGTAAAGTAAAAATAATGGGTATTTATTAGTTACTTTTTTTGGCAACAAGAACCCCAAATGCACTAAAAAGCTTCAATATTTAATTAAAATTATGGTAACATCAATTCATTTTCAAGTATATCCATGATATCCCAAGAGGTTATAACAAGCATATTAAGGTTTTATGGACACACTAAAAGAGTACCACATTAAATAATACACTTGCACAAAATTTTTAAAGAACATTAAAGGCAAATTGTTTATGAAAATAACGGTTTCAGCGATAAAGGCAGACATCGGAGGTATAGGAGGACACACTAGACCCAGTGACGAATTAGTTCAAACTGTTAAAGATTACGTAATGAAAAACGGAAAAGGAATGCTTATTGACAAATACATTGGATACACGGGCGATGACATTCACATTATAATGAGTCATACTTTAGGCGTGGACAATAAGGAGATACACAAACTCGCATGGGACGCTTTTACTGAGGGAACCAAACTTGCAAAAGAGCAGGGGCTTTATGGAGCCGGTCAAGATTTGCTAAAAGATTCATTTTCTGGAAACGTAAAAGGCATGGGACCTGGTGTTGCCGAGATAGAAATGGAAGAGAGGCCAAGTGAAGTATTTTGCGTCTTCGCAGCTGATAAAACTGAACCAGGGGCATACAATTTTCCCTTTTGGAGAATGTTTGTAGACACTGGAAGCAATACAGGACTGATTATAAACGAGGAATTGGCTAAGGGATCAATATTTAGGATTATGGATGTAATGACCGGGAAGATTGCAGATTTAAAACTATGGAATGATAAACCCGAAGTTGAAGCTGCGCTCATGTATCCGGGAAGATATGTAGTGCATTCAGTTTTGTCTCATAGTGGGGAACAAATAGTTTCATCATCTACCGACAGGCTGCACAATATTGCTGGCACATATGTGGGAAAAGATGACCCAATATCAATCGTTAGGACTCAAAAAAACTTCCCTGCAACAGAAGAAGCTGGAAGTGCGTTTAATGAATCACACATTGTAGCAGGAAACACAAGGGGAAGTCATCATATGCCCTTAATGCCAATAAAACTAAACTCTGCTGCAAGTCTAAATTATTCAATCCCAATAGTTTCATGTTTGTTATTTAGTATGCACAATGGTAAATTTATAGGACCTCACGACGGCTTTGGTACCTCAGACTGGGATTATCAGAGGATGATGGCAGTTGAAAAAGCTATGATGATAAGGGTACAAGGATTTGTCCATCCAGCTACTTTGGTTCCAGACGAGCTTGAATATAATAAAGGATATGAGGCAAGAATTTCAAAACTAAATGAAAAATTCAAGTAATATTGCTAATGATGAAAATTAAGAAAGATGGCCCTCTAATCATCAACCTAAAGAATTACTTGGAAACATCGGGGGACAACACAATAAAACTTGTAAAGGATGCAGAGAAGGTTAGTGAGAGGCTAGATGTTGAGATTATCGTTTCTCCCCCACAACCCTCTTTAGCATTGTTAGTAAAACAGACCAATCTAAAGGTTATATCGCAGCACGTTGATTTAAAAAAGCCGGGGTCTACGACTGGATACTATGTACCTGAAATAATAGATAAGATAGGGGCTGCGGGTTCATTGATCAATCATAGTGAACACCCCATAGAAATAACGGAAATAAAGCAACTTATAGAAAAACTAAAAGAATTAAATTTGTTGTCTTTTGTATGCGTAAAAACAACAAAAGAATTAAAGGAGACTCTAGAGTTCGCACCCAACTATATTGCAATAGAGCCACCAGAATTGATTGGTACCCAGAAATCAATCTCATCCGAAAAACCGTTCTTAATCCGCGAATGCAAACAGATGGTAAATACGAAAGGTCAAATATCTGAATTAATTTGTGGGGCAGGAATAAATAAAAATCAAGATGTTAAAATGGCATTAGAGTATGGAGCAAAAGGAATACTGGTTTCTAGCAGTATCACCAAAGCAAGTAATTGGTATGATAAAATATTTGAGTTAGCGTCAGCATTTAAATCACAATATAATTAGTATTTTTTATCACTTAAATATCTTGCATACTTGATCATTTCTAGATAAAGAAGTAGGCAATGTATAAGAGATATAATTTATCAGATATTCAAAAGGAGGTAATAGAACTACTTCGGAATAACAACCCTATGTCTAGTACAGAAATATCAAAGAAAATAGGAACAAATAGAATTACTATTTCGAAATATCTCGATATATTATACTTTCAGAAAATCATCAATAGAAAAAAAATCGGTTCAGTCAATTTTTGGTTTTTGGATCCAGGAATAGTAAATTTTGACACAAAAGACGAAAATTATATCGAACTTCAGCAAAAATTAATAATATCTTTAATAAACGGGGATAAAGAGATATCACAGAACATTATACTAAGCATATTAAATAAACAAATTAATTTAAAGAAAATCATTATAGATATTTGCCTTCCAGTCTTAAATACTCTTTTCGAACTACATAACAGGGGAAAAATCGGGAAAACAGAGAAGATTCATTTGATAACAAACCTAACAGAATCTTTAGGCCTATTAAGAAACTGCAATGTAATTCATGAAAGTAGCATCCACAGGAACGTGTTACTTGTTATTGTTGCAGGTGATGATGATTCTTTGCCCATATGCAGTATTATAAACATTTACGCTAAAAAGATTAAAATCAACTCAACAGTCATTGGAAACGTAGAGAAATATATTGATCCATTTTTTGATATCGATTTCCAGAGATACATAAATAAGCTATTAAATAGAAATAAAGAAAAAATCTGCATATGTATAATTTCCTACAACGAAATGTCAATAAAATTCCTATCCGCAGCAGTAGATGAAATCGAACAGGCAAATAAAGTCAAAACAATAGTCTTTTCCACTAAAAAAATAATTGAGAAGTTTGAAAATAATTTCA
>JBNJLU010000310.1:0-2989 GCA_050591185.1 Candidatus Nitrosocosmicus sp. | reverse complement strand
ATAAAGATGATTGAGGGTGCGTTTTTCTCGGCTTGCTGAAACACCCCCCTTAGCCTCTCCTCCGACTCCCCATGGTACTTGCTCATTATTTCCGGACCCCCGATGGTGTAAAAGTTTGAGTTTGTCTCGTTAGCTATTGCCTTTGCCAATAGGGTTTTCCCTGTGCCGGGAGGCCCATGCAACAACACTCCCTTTGGGGCCTCAACTCCCAGTCTCTTAAACAGCTCCGGATGCCTCAGGGGGAGTTCTATCATTTCCCGGACCCTTGTGACTGCGTCTCCCAACCCGCCAATGTCCTCGTAGGTGATAGAGGCGTTTTCGCCTTCTCTTGATATCTGCTCAGCCTTTGAGCTTTCTTCAGAGACAACTATCTCTGTCGAGTTGTTTATAATGACTGGACCTGAGGGATTTGTGGAAATTACAACCAAATCCACCCTTCTGCCCATGACGTTGATAGGTATTGTGTCCCCTTTGGTCATTAGGGTTCCATTCAAATACTCGGCAAGAAACTCTTCTGCCCCCATTATTCTTAGGGGCTCAATTGGGGCAAAGGTTATGCTCCTGGCCTCCTTGGACTCGACAACCCTTATTTCTATCAGGTCATTGATGCCGACATCCAACCTGTTTCTGATAAGCCCGTCGATTCTGATCAACTCCTTTCCACTGTCGCTTTCCTTTGCTGGCCAACTCAGAACAGTGGTTTTTCTTCCAGGGGAAACCAATTCCAGCGCGTCACCGCTACTAATGTTTAAGCGTTTGGCTACTGATGGCTCAACACGGGCAATCTTCCTTCCAACATCACGCCGCTCTGCCTCAGCAACTTTTAGGGTTGCAGTTACTTTGGATACTTTGTTATTGTTATCTATGGGTCCTATGCTCATACTTTTCTATCACCTACCTATGTAATATACATTACACTATATTAATTATTTTAACATATTGTTACATGTGTGTAAAGAAAGTAAAAATTATATTTTGGATTTTGAATATACTAATGCTCGGTGATTAGGTTATGAGTAGAGCAAAGGAAATCATAAGCAAAAAAATTACCAACCCAATCAAATCAGTTGGTAAATCAATGCCCAGACTGTTTTCAGTTGGCCAAAAATCTCCCAAAATGTCGCCATCCACATCCAGCCTCCGACTGATTTCATCAATTTTGGTATTGATTTTGTGCATTCCATAAGACCATACTGCACTTCTTCCCGCTCCTCCTTTTTTTTGAAACTAGATTAACTTCATCGTAAGACTTGCTGATATCAAACCAATGGACTGCTGTAGCCACAGTTACCAGATCAATAGAGTTATCAGGCAAATTCGTTTTCTCGGCCGAAAATACCTTATAGGTTATGTTTTCCCTCTCAAAATTGTTGCCGATTTGGTTTTTACTTGCGTCACTTGCTATTATTTTTTTGAAATATTTGCATAATCCGATTGCCGCTTGACCATTTCCTGTTGTGCAGTCCCAAACCAGTTCCTTGCCTGGTTTAACGTCAGACAGAAACCTAAACAGAGAACCTGGATAAACCGGCCTTGAAAAGGATTACTCTTTGGATTTATATGAGAAATTGTCGATGAAATCTTTGGCCATATTTTGTTTATCTGACTTTACCGTTTTCTCTTTTTGATTTTTTGTGTCAATTTATTTACTATTTTTACTAAATTGTGAGAAAACAAAATGTTAATTTTAACGATATTATGACGGTAGCTTAAATAAATATTTCCTGGATATAGTAGGATTTTAATAATTATTGATAGATCTTTTATTATAATGACTGTCTGCTTTTTCTAAATTATTTGCATGCTCTTTATCTTTAAACACTATTTTTAATGAGGTCTAACATCTTTACCAATGTTGAATATTCTGACAGTTTGATTGATTGCAATTCTGACAGAGAGAACAGCGACAAAGAATATGAAATCATTAATGTTTTGTGACATGTGGGAATCAACATTTGCAATATCTAATGTAAACAGCCCATTTTTAAAATAGCATTGGCAGACTCCAATTCCAATGCCAAAAGCAGGCCTTTGATAAAATTCCTTATTATGATGTTATTGTCCTTTGGTTTTTGATGAAATCCTACTACGTATCGTGGAGCATGAAATATTGTTTGAAGAGCAGAGATGCCAATTACAATAACTACCAATAAATCAATAGCATTTGTTATTATTGGAATTATGTATTGGTCATCAAAAAGATCAGCAAACAACACGATACCCAACACGTTTTGTTATCCCTATTTCATAAATTCACTGATAGATGTAAATGTTGATGATATTTTCACGGTTAGTTTTGGCCACTAGTTGATGCTATACCAGTATCTTTCAAGTCATCATTATGCCTATCAATTTCTTTTGACAGTGACCAGCTTAACACTATTCTTATGCTCACTATAACCGCAAGTATTGCCAATTCATTAAATGAGGGGACGAGAATGGTTTTCAGTATGTCACTTCCAACCTCAAAATCCAGTGCAAGCAACATACCCCTTGCCAAACGCAGTCTTATGGTTTCCTTGGCTTGTGTTTGCTCTTTGGTTGATTTGGTAAGTACCCTTAAGAATGAAACTAATCCAAAAAGGGCAGAAATTCCGATGATTAAGCCTGCCGCAACATCTATTCCAAAAGTAATAATGTTAACAAATGGTGTAAGAAAAGACTCCAAAGATTGTCCAAAAATCGCCATTCCATCTTTTAATCCAGGAGTTGCTTCTATAGTCATTCTTGTCTTTCAGTTTTGATAATGTATTTATACTTTTTTACCTTGATATACAGAAATATCCAATAATTAAGGTGGATGCATTTAAACTATAATATCAATCCAACATATATGTCAAGAGTATCAAATACAGAAAGTGATGAAGAATTACGTAATAGGATTCAAGCGTTAGTTTTAGCTCATGTATGCCAAAGGTATTATGAAGGCAATGCTATTGTAACAATCGAAGACCTCAGAGATAGGTTTGGCGCATTATTTCCCAATAAT
>JBNJLU010000309.1:0-2989 GCA_050591185.1 Candidatus Nitrosocosmicus sp. | reverse complement strand
GATGATGATAAAGGTATCATTGTATAACCTGTTTAGAAGAATATAGATCAACAGAATAAGATGTTGCGTTAGGATAATGAATTAGGCAACAAAGCAGAATGTGACATAAAAAAGCCTCGCCCTCAGAAACCAAAAGGCACTGTCCTAAAAGATTCCTATGTTTGTAAATTTTGGAAATTGAGGTTGTTTTAAAACAACGTTTGGAATTGAACAAATAAGCCAAGTGGAATTAAAATAAAATAACCCTCTCACGATACAAATAACAAGATATAGCATTTGGAAGTTATTTACATTGTAATGCCCTTATTGCTCTTGTCAGCCTCTCTTTCCCTTTTGATCTGGGCTGTATTTATAACGCGATTATTGAGATCCTTTACTAAATCCACTCAACTTAAATCTATTGCTGCTGCTAAAGATACTCCGAGGGTTAACGTACTTTTACCTGTAAGAGATGATGAGGAGCATTTGGTAGATGCCTGGATGGATTGCTAAAACAAGATTATCATAACTATGGTATCATTGTTATTTGTGATTCTGATAGTGATAAACATGACAAAACCATTGAGATAGTTTCCAAATATGGTAAACTATGCCCTGAAAAAATAAGCGTTGTGATGGCAGACCCAAAACCTGATGGGTGGGTTGGAAAAAATTGGGCTTGCTATAGCGGATACCTAAAATCTGATTGTGATATCCTGTTGTTCACAGATTCAGATACGTTGCATTCGGAAGACACCATAACCTTGGCCATAGGATATTTTCTTGCGAACAAGTTGGATGTTTTGACGGTAATGCCTCGCCTATTATGTGAAGACATTTGGAGTAAAATGATTTATCCGATTCTTTGGACCTATCATCACGTAAAATATTCCGCGATTTTGGTGAATGATCCGAATAAAACGACTGGTTCGGTTTTTGGATGCTTTTTTATTATAACTAGAAAATCATATGAGAAACTGGGAACACACAAAGAAATCAAAGGTGAGGTTTTGGAGGATATGGTGCTCGGCGAAAAAATTAAGAAAGCGAAAATTGCACTAAGGATGGTTCATGGTGAGCATCACCTCCAACAAGCATTATCAGGAAGATTTAGAACAGCTTGGCAGAGATTGTCCCGAAGTAATAATATGTTTCCAGTTAAGATGGAAAATGCAAAGTACAGTCCAATCGTTTCTTCGCTTTCAGTATTTCTTAGCTTGATATTTCCGTTTGCATTGTTGCCAGTTCTAATGGGCGTTAGTCAAATTGAAAACCTGTCAGATGTTGCCATCAATAGCCTATTGATGCTATTTGTTATTGATTTGGTGGTCATAATATTGTTAAGCATCATATATGCCATACAATCAAAATTTGGGCTTTTCCAGAGTCCGCTATATGCATTAGTTTCTTTCCTTGGTGCTATAGTTGTTGCTGTAGGTCTGATGTATGCATTTTTAGTTGAAAAAGAAAAGATAAAGTGGAGAGGGAGAGAATATATAGTTAACAGGAAAAATTTCAGGTAGATGCAGGCTAACTTCATTATTATTTTCTGTTCTAGTAAATAGTTTATGCCATAAAATGCATTATGGTTAATTGAGATGAATCTAAACTAGGCTATGGCTGAACATATAATTTTCAAAGTAACTTTAAAGACAATTTTTAATCATTATTGAATTATTCATGATAATTCTGCCGCAACAGCCATTTGCAAAAACTGTGGGATACTCAATACAAACAAAAAGACTATTTTCTGAGAAATGAACTATCTTTGACTGTGGTCATATTGTTTTGTAGAAACAAGTTTTTTTGTGTTATAAATAAATTATGATTAATTGGCAAAGCTCACAGGGACATGAATAGAGAAAAACATACATACAACGGAGGAATATGATGGACCTCAAGACAACTACAGAAAAACCAAAAAATAATTACTGTAATTATGATACCCGTTGGTGAGTTCGGAAATTTCTATGTGGTTATGCTTATCCTTTTTGAAGAAATCTGTCAACGGTCTACTGCTGCTGTTTTTCTTTTGATGATATGATGATTATTGGGTAAAACACCTGTATCAAATACGTTAAGAAATAAATTGATGTTACTGTTGATATAAATGTTTATAACGCTGTCAACTGTGTTGTTATATTGGTTGTTTAAAGTTATGGTAAAGTATTTTATAATGGTAAACTAAAAGAAAATGTCGCGCCTTTGCCATCATTGTTGTTTTCGGCCCATATTTGCCCACCGTGGGCCTCAATTATGCTCTTTGATATGTACAATCCGAGTCCAGTCCCTTGAAAGGATTTTGTTGTAAATTTTGTGAATAGCTTTGGCATTATTTCTTTATCTATGCCCATGCCGTTATCTCTGATACTGAAAACAACTGAGTCTCTTTTGTTTTCCGCACTGTTTCTTTTCCTTTTATCAATGCTAATTACTATATCCCCTTTTCTGTCAATAAACTTGATAGAATTACTAATTAAATTGGTGATTACTTGACTTAATCTATTCTTGTCCGCCTCTATGACTATGTCTTTGTTATTGAAACTGTTAAATTCAAACTTTATGCTTTTGCTTTTATCAATGGAATTTTTATAGTTTTTAACAATATCTGAGACAAGTTTACTCAAATTAGCTTTCTCTTTGTGCAGTTTTAGGGATTTGCCCTCTATCCTTGTTATGTCTAAAATGGATTCTGTTAGTCTTTGTAATCTCTTTGCATTTCTGTTAATGGTGTCTAACAGTTCCTTCTCTTCCCTGTCCCTTCCCTTTCTGTTCATAAGGTGGTTAGATAGACCAAGGATTGGCTGTATTGGGTTTCTTAGCTCATGCGCTGCAATGTTTATGAATTCTTTTTGAATTTTGTCATGGTCTTTGAGCCTTTCCAATAATTCTGTCTGTTTCCGTAAAGTTTCAAAAACTGAAATATATGATAATACTGTTGGTGGGCTGTTAGAGTAAGATGCCAACCCAATTGCATCTGTCGATGGCTGTTGCTTTGTGTCATCCTTTA
>JBNJLU010000308.1:0-2991 GCA_050591185.1 Candidatus Nitrosocosmicus sp. | reverse complement strand
TTTGCCTTTTCTGTAATCTTTATCAATACATATTATATTTCATGATGATTAATATACCTGATAAAACACCTTTTTACTTAGATATTGTAAAAACATTTGTGGTAAAAATTTGTTGACAACTGAAAATGTTTTGATAAAAGAAATCTTTAATTGTTCTTTTTATGATTGAATTATTATTCTTTTTACTTTTTACCTACTTATTTACAGATAAATAAATTGGATATGTTTTTAAATTAATTTTATTGTGTATAAAATAGTTTTTGTAATTTATATTACAAAACAAAAATCAAATATTTAACATTTAATTATAGAAAGTAAAATTATTTGATAAAAGCATAAGGAAATGCATAAAAACTTGTTATAGATAATCGTAATATAGTATAATCCGTATATTTTATGTATGTTTCATTCTAATGATGGTAGACGGGTAGCTGTTATAACTGGTGCTAGTAAAGGTTTTGGTAAATCTATCGCAGAATTTGCTAAAGCCGGGTATTGTGTATTAATGAATTCGCTGAATGAGAAAGAGCTAAAAATTGCTGCCAATGACATTTCAAATATTATAGGCGATAGTGACAGGTCAATTATTTTGCAGGCGATATTTCGCAAGAGAATTTTAGTGAATCACTATTGGATAATGCTATGAAGAGGTTTGGTAGAGTTGATGTACTAATAAACAATGGTAAAATAACCATTGAACCAAAGAAGATAAATGAGGGTGAAACTTTAGCTGAAAGCAACCTAGAATTATCGCCTTATTTTGTATTGGAGGAGTTTGAGCGTGTTAATCATAAAATAAAAGGTTTCTATTTTTGTATCAAAGCAGCTGTAAAAAGAATGCTAATTGGAAATAAAACCAATTGTTCAATCATCAATATATCTTCCTGCCAAGGCTGTATGACTCAATCTGCATCCAATTCATATACAGAATCCAGATCTGGTGTAGATCCATACACCGATTCAATGGCTAATATTGAAACAATAACAAAATCAGTTGCCTTGGAATTGGCAGACACTGGAATACGAGTAAATGGAATTATACCTGGCCTTGTTACAACTGATTTGTGTGAAGATCTCATTGAGAACGAGCAGAAAAGAAACCAAAAAGAAATGGAAATACCTATTAAAAGAATCGCTAGACCACAAGAGATTTCAAAAGTGGCCTTATTCTTAGCATCAGAAGATGCCAGTTATATCACAGGTGCAATGATTCCAGTCGATGGTGGACTTGTGTTATCTAGACCCAACTATTTTGTAGAAATCAACTGCTTTGTTGCATAACTCAAATTTTCGTATTTTTTAGATGTGTTAGTTTCATTTCAGTAAGAGGAATAATCGATATTCGTATCATGCTGATATGTAATCTATTATAAATTGACGAATTTCATAGTTATGCAACAAAGCAGAAATCAACTGATATTTCATTTGGGGCCTGATTAAATGTAGTTCGCTATATTGCCATACCCTAGTGATTAAATAGTAACGTTATCAATTATCGTTTGTGTTTTAATATAAATTAAAAATTATGTTTTATTGGAAGTAGCGGTGGAGAGAGCGCGCCGATTGATAAAATGCTACTGTTCTTGACACTGTCTTTTCACCAAATTGTTCTAATTATCTTGGATATTCATCGGTTGACTTGTTTTTGGGTTTTTTTCTGCAAAGCGGTCTTTTATCTTTTCCACTTATTGGTAAACATTGTGTCAACACCAGATCTATAGGTCGGTATCGTGATATGAAAGTATATTGGAAACTTGTTTGTTTTAATAATTTAAACATGGAACAGTATGTTTTAGAACTTGACCTCTATGGTGTCAAAATCACTCCAAATGTTATACCCTGTGAATACAAACACCTGAAAATGTAGGTGCGGGGTATAAGGATGGCCTGTCATGCCAACCCTGGCTATCTCCTGGCCTGCTCGAACCTGTTGACCTACCCTTACTTTTGAACTATGATATGCTAGGTGATCATATCGGGTATATTCACCATAGGAATGCATAATGGAGATGAAGTTTGTACTGTGCCAATAAGACGGATCAGGGCCGCCAACATTGGAATCATCTTTGACAAAGGTCACTATGCCATCTGCCGAGGCAAGAACCGGCGTGTTTTGTGGACAATGAAATCTACTGCATTTCTAAGCTTGCCTATATGCGCTGGAGAAGTTCTATCTATTTGCTGTAGTATTCCCTGTGGCACAGGTATTATATATTTATTATAAGTACTCATTCCAAAAATAAACTCTTTTTAATACACTACTATTTAAAAAACTTTAAAAGGATAACAATTGTTCTGTGCTACATTTTATTTATTATGGATTTCTTAAAATGCTGATTTGTGCTATTTATGCTCATATGTTGAAAAGTTCTAAAAATTTGATATTTGGTAGTAATTATGATTTGTATGAAATGTATATGGCATACAACTAAATTGCTTTAATTTGGTTTTTGAATATGGCTGAATCTAAAGATGCATCTAGAAACTATAATGTGAAAATACTGAAGAATTCAATTAAATTTTATCTACCACGAGTGGAAGGATATCTTGAAGTTATACGAAAATTGGCTTCCGAATACGGTGGAATGTCCCTTATAGAGTTTGATGGATACTTTGAGAAAAAATATGAGCCAGTAAAGTATGTGCGAGCAGAAGTCCATGTAAGTGAAATTGATGTTGAAAATATAATCGAATTCGCAAATAATATAAGAAATGTACTTGAACAAAGGAGCTTGGCTATAGAGTATAATAATCAGCTTATATTGGTGGAAGAAAACGAAGCGTAATACAAATAATAATGAATTGACTGTCTATTACTGTTGTTGGTTATGGAAACTTTAGCCTTTATTGATATTTTTAGTAACAAAATGTGTAGTTTGGGAATTAGTATTGATTGTATACTCAACCACATAAATTCACAGATAGATTTTTAGCTAACCATTACCTATACCTAATCATTTAGTTGAAATCAAATGCTTTATCCAAGGTCTA
>JBNJLU010000307.1:0-3000 GCA_050591185.1 Candidatus Nitrosocosmicus sp. | reverse complement strand
AATCAATACTTTTTTTTATTGTAAAATTTAATTTGATCAGACACTATTCTAATTCGTAAGTGTCTCATGGTCAATATGATTGATATGTCAGTAGGTATGCTAATTGGTATGATTTTATCTCCAGTTATGATGAAGGCTACAAAAAAGTTATATCATCAATATAGAGTAAACAAGATTTTAAAAAATCTCGTCAAACAAAAATTTAACGGAAGAGAAAAAGAAGAAAATGACCGAGGTGAAACCTTTCGCATTAGTTAAGTTTTCACATATTTTTCTAATGTAACACCATCATATATTTTACATATTTTTAGTTTATCTTATTTCTTTTTTATTATTATTATTATTATCATGATGATTTATCATACAACTCTTGGTAATCCGGTTATGCACAACATATAGAGCCCAAATCAAAATGCCTATAGACAATAATTTTAGCGGAATCTGATAATTGGTGAGAAATCCTGTAGCAATTATTCCTGCACCCCCAAATGTGGAAATTATTAAGAATCCAACGGATGAGCAACTTGCACATGTACTAGAGACTATTCCTAAAAGAGAGCCGGAAAGTAATGATTTATCTAACCTCAGATCAGCATTTCTGATTACATATACATTCATAGAAAACACAATTGCCAAGAGGGTTGCGCTTGTGTTAGTGATTATGAATCCTAGTATCGCATCATCTGGAATATAAAAATACACAATAGGTGAGAAAAATAGCAATTGATCCAACATATTAAAGAAAACCCAAAATAAAGAAAATACTATTGTAGATATCCCAAAATAAAGAATGGGATTTGAAAGATAAACTATTTTAAATGCGGATAGGATTGTATTTCTAAAGTTTTTGGCGGAAGATGGAGTCCTTTTTGTCATGTTTATCTCAATTCCAATTAATTACAAAAATATGACAGGGAGGATCAATTTCCTTTCCCATTTTCAATATCCTTTATGGCAGCTTGGAAAAAAGGAAACGGTTTTGGACCTTCTATTCTTTGAGGGTTTGAACCATCAGCATTCATTATCATAAACGACGGTGTTTCTGTAAAGCCTAATGAATTGGCTAGTGCAATATCTTTATCTATCAAAGATTCATGTTTTTTGCTGTCAAAACACGAGTTAAATTGATTTATGTCAAGCCCTTGTAACTGTGAGGCAAATTTCTTTAGGTTTTCAGCACTAGCCCATCCAGAATCTATCGGACCCTGATTTTTATATAAAATTCTATGGAACTCCCAAAATTTACCTTGGTCGTTTGTGCATTGGGCTGCCAGTGAGGCAGGTTTGGAATCAAACCCTCTAATTGGAAGATGCTTAAACACATAGATGGCTTTACCTGTTTGAAGATATGTAGAGTTGATTTGTTGTTCAGTATTATCGACATGCCTCTTGCATTGGGGACACTGAAAATCACTAAAGTCTGCAATCACCATTGGGGCAGACATATTTCCATAATATGGCGAACCTTGTCCAATCATTTTTGATAACGATAATTGACTATTTGTAGAAGAATTATTGGCATCTTCTTTTGGTTGCGCAAATGCGACAAGAATTGTATCTTGATCATATTCCATAAACACAAAAATAAAAGTTAGTGACATCGTTATTGCTAAAGAAAATGAGGATATTAATGCCATATGCGACGAATATAAAAAGTGATAATGATGGTTATTTGTAATTACATCTATTGCTTTTTGTAAGATGTTATTATCATATTGTTTACAATTCATTATTTATAAAATATTTCAATAACTATAAAATAATTCTCTTTAAACGTTAAGGATTATCTTTAACCATTGTATGTTGTTACCTATGCTTCTTTACAATTCACAAAGAAATTCTATCTTTTAGAGTTGCCTTTTTTGATATTCTCTTTACCTGCTTCTGTTGTTGTAAGATGAAATTAAGATTAATGGTTGCTAGTCCTTCATTTGATATCATTGGCGTCTATATTGGTATTTGATGGTTTTGTAGGGTTATGATTATTGACTAATAGTTTTCCCAAAGATGTAATACTTACAGAGATCTTGCCTCTTTCCTTTCTCTCTACATCCAACAAACCAAGTGACGCCAACCCTTTAGAGTCTTTTGCCCCTTGTACGTGATAGCTCAACAATGGCTTACCTAACCCCGATACCTGTTCTAGTTGTTCCAAGCTATCTAATGAGCCCCCTGCATCTTCAATAACTTTTAGTATCTTTATCTTTGCGTCAGATACTATTTCGCTATAGCTTAACTTAAGAACAGGCATTAAAATAGGGTATGTTTTAGTGTGATCCATTCCAAAGGCTTTAATCCCATTTACAAACGAAGAGGACAAAGCTGCGCATCCCAAAAGTTTCTCTCCCGAACTGACGTTTACAAGCACTTGGTGAAATTCTTTAGAATGCATAAGAATTTCGTTAACTCGCTCTAATGTGTCTCGGACAACATTCTCTTCATTCACAAGGTAAAGATTGATAGGCAATCCTAACGCTGACCTAATTTTTTTTGCAAAGTCTTCTGCTTTTGATTTATCATGGTCATAACAGATTATTGCTAATTTGTGTACCGGGAAGCTCTTTATTCCGCTAACAATTGCCTCATAATCGTCAGGTCCAAAAGTCGCAATCTGTAATGTTAAAAATCTTTGCATATTTAATTTGGCTACCCGATGCTAATAACTACTGCTTCTTTTACAACAATTTTTCTATTCAAATAAAAAAGTTAAGAGGATGATATGTTTCCTTTATTCTGGTGTTTGAAAACAGTGTCTGCATCAAAGAATGGGCAATTCACAACATGTTTCCCATCCATTGCGGGCATAACAGTTATCAATCCGGCCTTTTTCATTGACGCGATATCATTTACGTTTTCCAATATTTTTGCCTGAGATGGATCCTTCCATTCTATAAACTGTATGAGCCACATTGGGCTATAGTTTGGGTCATCGGGATTGGCCGCTCCAATTCCTGACTGGAATCCCATAGGGCCTGTTCCATTGATGCCATTTGTAAATTG
>JBNJLU010000306.1:0-3013 GCA_050591185.1 Candidatus Nitrosocosmicus sp. | reverse complement strand
AGCTGACGGGAATTGTTATTTATGCAAATATAGCCACACCGCAAGCAGGTCATCGAATAGGTTTTAGAAAAACCGTTAAGGAGAATCACAGGAGCATCCTTAGCAACTTTTCCGATTCCATAAAACCCACTATCAAAAACTATTCCATCATATATCTCATCACAAATAATGTAAAGATTATTCTCAGAAGCAATGTCAATAACAGATTTCAAGTTTTTTAGATCAAAAACCTCTCCGGTTGGATTGTTAGGGTTTATCAAGCAAATTGCTTTTGATTTGCCATTTATTTTGCTCCTCAAGTCATCCAAGTCAG
Source organism: Candidatus Nitrosocosmicus sp. (assembly GCA_050591185.1). Classification (GTDB taxonomy): domain Archaea; phylum Thermoproteota; class Nitrososphaeria; order Nitrososphaerales; family Nitrososphaeraceae; genus Nitrosocosmicus. Next base: position 2,700 of record JBNJLU010000306.1, on the reverse strand, counting down.
GTGTGCCATCATCTAGGATCTTAAACTCATTGATGTTACCCCCATAAAACTTGGCATAAGACGCATAGGGAGGGTAATAAGGCCCAGGAAGCAGTATTTCATCATTATCTTCAACTATAGAACCCATTACCATATCCAATCCTTCGGAAACACCATTTGTAACCAAAACATCTTCAGGGGTAAGGGCCAGTCCCTTTTTTTTGCTTTCTTTTTCAACTATAGACTGTCGCAATTCAGGCCACCCCTCAGAATCTGTATAATAATCATTATCATGATTTAATGCATCGATTAAAGCGTTTTTGATATGCGTTGGGGTCTTGAAATCAAAAGCTACGGGATCACCGATATTTAGATATATGATTTTTTTACCTGTTTTCTGATACTCTCTAGCATGCAATATTATATCCCGTATCGCATATTCCACTCTGCCAAGTCGCTCAGATATTTTCATCAGTATTTAGTTCCTATTACACATATAGCAGACAGTCAATATTTGTATTTTATCAAATAACCTAAAACCAAACTAGGCTATAGGGGTTACAAAACCAGACCGGCCTGCAGCAAATCACACCCATATCGTAACAATAAAGAAAAAGTAAAAAAATTGGCATGCCTGTGAAAAAAGGGATGCGTTAGGTTTGCCTTATGTAAAATCCATAAGGTCAAAACCAAAAAACTGGAAAATTAAAAACGGAGAAAAAAATAATTTTATTTGTACTTATAAAAGCTATCCACAGTTTTAGATTATTTTTTTGAATTTGACCTTAAATCAGAGTAGGTTTTCATCTCCAATTGTATAAACTGCTCAATCATATTGCGGTATATGTTTTCTATGGTAAACGAATCGAAATCCATCTCTTTGGCATACGAGGTTACTTTTTCAATAATTTGCTCCAACCTTTTCAAATCTTTGACATTTGCAGGATTTGGCTTAAACCTCGCGGCTTGCTTGACAAGCTCTCCTCGTCGGCACAACAATACAACAATTTCCTTATCTATTTTATCAATATTCGAACGAATTTCACCCAATGAGGAAAGACTAGGTTCACCCCATTCCAAGTTATTATCCATTAGTGATATATATTTTAAAAATGTATGTGTGTCGCTTTAGAGTTTAATGCATAATAATCCTAACGTAATGAGAGGGACACACATATCTGCGCATTTAGGTAACACAGAACCCAGACAAACATACTCGTGTCCAAAGCTCACATACATGGGAGGAAAAAACGATAAATTATTCCGTATTGTTTTTAATTAGACTTTTGTTTGAAATGCACATATAACTCAGATACTAACAAAAAAATTTATCTTTTGCAACTAAAGAAGGAAACAATTGAAAGGAATCAGCCAAAAAATATCTCATATTACAACTTTAAAGCAACAAAATCAACAAATCGGCAATCAGTGGCCAATTATAAAAGATATCGTTTACCCGTTCGATCCATGCGGTTAGATCTCCAAAAGAATAACAATAATAGCTTCAACTACACAGAGCTCCCCCACCTTGATAAAAAAAACAAAGCAAATCAGTTAAAAGATTGTTCTCGAGATACCAATCAGAAATAAAAGCCTAGCAATATAAGTTTATTCATCAAACGGTTAATTCGAATGGTAAACTTTTATACATATAAATACTTTGTTATATAACATACCACATGAGATATAATACTGGGGGATTAAAGCAAATGATAAGAAAATGCATTTACGAAGACAATACAAACAACAAAATAAAATTATTTGTTAAAATAAATTCAATGCTTCCAAAAGAACTGAGAATACATATGCCTTTATTCATAACAAACGATTATATCAACAAAGTGTTATACAAGCTAGAAGACACTCAGCCAAAACAGAAAATCTCAGAAAGCATTCTTAAAAAATAATACAGCACACAATCCCCATAAACAAACAAAAAAAAATAGATGCAGGTCAGAGCAGGTGTTTATAATTTTAACACCTCTCCTCAATATAATATTTTAAAAATCATTATTTATTCTAAAGTCACAGCCACGCACACTATTAAATCTGCACATCAATTCAGTGTTTATTTTATTTGTTTTAAAGTTTCCTTTTGCGGTACTAAAGCATCTTTACAAATACAACCAAAATTGATTTTACAAAGTAAATCAAAAAAGGCAAAAATTTTGGCATGTCAAAAAATTTATCCCCTATTGCAAATTTAATCATCATTTTAATTCAATATCGAGAGAATTTGTATGCTGATGTGCATCAACAACAATAAGTGTTTAATTCAATGTTGTTTTAGTCGCATTATAGGGAACCATATTCATGTATTCAAAGATAGTAAAAACAAATTCATATAATAGAAAATTACACATAAACCTATCAAATTTCAATTGGTGAAAAATATAATAATGATCAATTGTTAATATCACCCTAACATTGGGCACATGGGAAGAAGATAACGATGTTAATTTAGAATATGTTCTTTTAAGCAGTATTGATGGAGAGTTATGGGAAATAGACTATGAAAATAGCATTGCATTGAACGTAAGCGATGTTATAAAACAAGACACGGTTAATAAACTAACCACATATTCAGGTAAAATAGAGGATTTCCTGTCAAAGGAGAGGGGATGTGACAACATTCATTTCCACAATTCTTTTAGCATTCCAACGAGAATTCACATGAACAACAAGAAATCAAAATTAAGAGGCTGTGAATTTAAATAAATT
>JBNJLU010000305.1:0-3025 GCA_050591185.1 Candidatus Nitrosocosmicus sp. | reverse complement strand
GTATGAAAATCTAAAAGAAATGCTAAATGTTATACTCTACACCTCCCAGTCTTTTATGAGTATAACGCCTTTACTTTATAATATAACATATCAAAATAAGGAAATACTGTTTATCCATACGGGCATAGTGGGTGGAGTAGTCGCTCACTATTATGTATTTGAAGAGAAACCAAACAAGAAATTTATTGAAATAAATAAAATGAATGGTAACTACAATTTTGTAGATGGCGTTGGTACTAATCCTCAATCTATTTACATCCCCATCATAAAACTGGTAAAGTCCACCCTGATGTTCCCTATTGACACATAGTAACGAAATTAATTAACATCATACACCCATTACAAATTTTTACTATGAACGCAAAAATACTTATATAAATAACAGACAAACCATCGTCTTTTTCTTTATATGCATCTTTTAATTCGACTATTTCAATCATTTTATCCAGTGGTCATGTTACAATATTCTTTGTCTCGATAGTCATATTAACCATTTTGTTAAAATACTTCTTATAACCCTTGAGTAAATCTCTATTGCATTATCTATTATGTTTACATATATATAGTAACATAATGTAGAAAGAGTTTGCATTAAAAAATAACATGGGCAAAATAATTGAATTGATTATAATGGAAGGTAAATTGGAAACTTGCACAATATCTCAAAACAATTACTAACAACCACGTTAACTAAAAATATAATGCAATTCAAAAATCAGACCACAGATAAAAAATAAAAAGAAATAGAGTATAAAAAGTTAATCAAGGTTACAGAAAACTTGAGAACATATTATAACATCCGATTCAAAAACCACTGCAGTCACTTTTCCTCCATTAGAGACACCCTTAAATGATGGGTATCGCTGTCATAATTTACGAACCATTTCTCAGACTTTTTTCTGTTCCAACTCCATGCGTCTGTATCCTTTACCTTATAGGTCACAAATGATTTAGGATCAATGACAATAATTTTTTTTAGGGTTCTTTTAGACGGATTTTTTATTGGATGTATTTCGTAATTATTCATTTCTAATCAACCACCTCATAAAATGTTATTTTGCCATCGGATAGTTTTTCTACCCCATAGACATTATCTTGATATTCTATACGGTAAACCTTACCTTCGTCAAGATTTTTAACATCAACATCAATGAAATCTTTTACTCCTGAAGTCATTACTTTAACTTTAGATGAAAGTACCAGTTCTGCTATTTTTTCAGAACTATCCATTTTCATGTTATCTACACCACCAATATTAGATGGAGGCATCGTTTTTACATTTTCTTCTCCTGACTCATTGCTTGACATATCTCGTTGTAACCGCATTTGGCTTATAAGTGTGATTCATCAGCCCTTCATAATTACAAATAATTTTTATTTGTTATATGAAAAATTAAAATGGTGAAATTTGCATGATGGAAAATGAAACCAATAGGCAAATCCTTTATGCCATTTTCGCGATTAGATGTATACACAACAGAAAAAAATACTAATCGTGGTTTTATTTTTGAATTTATTGCATATATTTCATTTAAAGGTAACAACAGTATATACATTCATCAGTTTATTGGGCCCTATTAACCATTTCAGTCATTTACATGTTATTTGCCAAAAACAAGTACATGTTTAAATTGAGTCCCATAAACCTATTCTGATATCGCAATATTACCTATAGTGTATAGCAGACTTTCAATTGTTACTGCATCACTTTTTTTGATCACAGAATGCATAAAACACTTGTTTAGTGAAACACCTATTGCAGTTCAATAAAAAACTCAAATTTAAAATCTTTGTTATCAGTGCCTATCAGGCATTTATTGAATAGATATTATCTTTCTAAACTAATTGCCAGGTTAAACCAACAACTTTATATTTACTTTTTAATCAAATTAATAAAAAAAACGTATTTATATTATTTTTTTAAAGCTTTTAAATATTGAGTTCTACTATTGATTGGCCGGCTATAATAAAGAAGGAAGCAAGAGGTTTAAACGGTGAGGCACTGGGTGAAGTAAAAGAAGTAAATGACACCGAGGTTACAATTGAAAAGGGGTTAATTGATAAGTCAATATTATGCATCCCTAAGGAGTTAGTGAAAGATTATGACGGTCATACTTTGAGATTTAAAATAACCGAAGAGGATGCAAAGAATCGTTTTGCAAAGGATAAGCCCGTCATATAACAATATGCCATTTTAAATTGCACTAACTTGTTTGTAATTATTTTCGACATATAGAAATTTATGAATGTAAGAAATTCTCTCATTTAAATAATTAATAAATAGAAAATAATCAATAATAAAAAATATCAAAAAAACAACAAACACTTAATAATTTTGCATGGCGGGATTTTCAGAGTTAGTTTACATCACCTAAAAAAATAGAAAAGATGTTAAAAATTGATATATCTTGGTAACAAATCAATTTGGCTGCAAATTTTTGTATAAGGTTATAACTTTTACTAATCAATAGAGTATGTGGGCAGAGGCCGAAATATTATGAGTATGGGATATTATATTCTCAGAGTCATCATGGATTATAGAAAGAGGCGAAATAGGTCAATGAGATAATAATAATTCTAATTGAATATCATTTACAAAGTCATTTATATGGCTATCTAATTATTCTTAAATGAAATTTATCTTGCAAAAAAACTACATATATTTAAATTATGAACTCTATTAGGAAGTGATGATAAAATCAATAACAATATTTACATCAATAGCGATAGCTTTTTCACTCTTAGTCGCCTATTCGAATGTTGGATCACAAGTATTTGCTCAAAACCAAACATCACCTCAAAACCAAACGGTAGCAACTGATTTAGGACAAGATCAGACATTCATAGTTAATCAAACCACCATTCCAGCGGAACAAACATCTGTTACAGTCAATCAAACAACAGAGCCTATACAAGGCCAACCAGGAATTCTTCAACCACTTGAAAATCTAACAGTACAACCACAAACACCTAACTTATCAGGTATTGAAGAGGAAACAACGCTACAAGCAACAGGTCCCGCAAT
>JBNJLU010000304.1:1374-3032 GCA_050591185.1 Candidatus Nitrosocosmicus sp. | reverse complement strand
AGGTCCAAAGTATCCTTTTTTACAAAGAATTCTTTTTCAATAAATTCTGTATCCTGATTATCATTATATTCTCTAATTAATACTTTAAAAACACCCTTCTTTATTTCTCTAACTAGAAAATCGGCATTTTCACCCTCATAATTAAAATAAACCACATATTCAGATATAGGTACTTCCAATTTCCCCCAAATAAGGTCAAAAATTAACCAATATTAGTGTATCAAATAGCAAATAAAAAAACATATAATATAGTTTTAAATTTATTTACAATGTTCGCCTTGTCCACTAAAATTTTTTGAAATTTTAAATACCTAGTAGGAGAAATAAGCGTATGCCTAAAGAATATGGTGTAAAGCCCCCAATGGTATTGATAAGCGGCTCCTGCCAAAACTTTCAAAAAGAAAGAGACAAAATCATGGATTTCATTGCACAACTTGAATGGGCAGCGCACTATCAATCAAAATGCGATTGCTCACCCGATGGTAAAAAAGTCATGGGATGGGATTTTTTTCATATTTACATTGAAAAGGAATTTATCGATGAACTAACACAAATTTATCCAAAGATACTAAAGGAAGAAGGAACAGCAGTTGAGCAGCAATTTGTGTTATGGTTAGAAAACCAATTCAAAAAAAGGAAAAGAAACTACTACTTAAAGTTAATTCATATACCTTTTCAGCCTTCAAAAGGGTTTAGGCTAAATCCTGAAAATTACCGAACAGAAGAAACTTTAGAGGATTTAAGGTAATTATAAACAAATACATATTATAATTATTTCACTGTACTCACAACAATAAATCGATAAACATTATAATACAATAAATTGAAAACAATCATAATTTCCCATGAATCAGATGTAGATGGGATTTTTTCCGCATCAATTGCTTTAATGAGGTTTCCTCAAGCCAAAACATTTTTTACTGGCTATGGCAAGGAGAATTTCACAAGAATTTCCGAGGTTTTATACAAAGAAATAATTACAACACAGGAAAGAGGACAAGTGATAATTTCGGATTTAGGATTAAATGATGATATGATTGATCTTTTTAAGGAGATATTCATATTTTTAAAATCCAATCTATGGTCAATGACGTGGATCGATCACCATCCTTGGTCTGAGAAGGCAATAAACTCAGCTATTGAAGGCGCGTCAGTTCAACTGATTTTGGATAAAACAGAAAAACAGTGCGCATCTGATTTGATGTATAACGAATATTTAAAAGGCAATTCGGTTGCAGAGTGGTTATCAAAAATAGCCCATACATCAGATTTTTTTACAAAGGATCTGGAATTTCCACCATTACCTGAGTTAATCATTTTTTACAAAACTCTCCCCGACTTTTATCACAGAATTTCAGAATTAGCAAAAAAAATCTCAAGAGGAACTTTATGGGACACAGAAATGCAAAAAGACTTCTATCAGTATTCAAAGTTAAGAGATAATGCAAAAGAAACCATATTTGACAAAATTAAAACAATTGAAACAGAAAACAGGGTAAAAATAAGCATAGTGCCTACGTCCCCATATTTACAGATAAGCCTCTTTTCGGAAGAGGTTTTTAAAAAAACACAAGCTGATGTTGCATTCTACTACAATCACGAAGGTAAAATAAGCATTAGAAGGAATAACGAAATGTTCCAATGCGATAAAATTGCAA
>JBNJLU010000304.1:0-1364 GCA_050591185.1 Candidatus Nitrosocosmicus sp. | reverse complement strand
CATAGATTTGCAGCAGGCGGAAAGTTAAGATCAAATCCGAAGGAAACAGACAAGGTAATAAGGGAAATAAAAGATGCGGTTAATAATGCTACAACTTCAATATCCAGTTAGAATCTTTAAATATTTTGAAAACTATTAAAATAATTTTTGGAACTATTGAGTTAGAGACACCTCAATATATACATCTTCAGGGATCTTTAATCGCATTAATTGTCTTATTGATCTATCATCTGCACCCAAATCTATAACACGTCGATGTACACGTAGTTCATATTTGTCCCAGGTATTTGTTCCTTGTCCATTTGGCGCTTTTCGAGTAGTAATATGCATTTTCTTTGTAGGTAAAGGATGGGGCCCTTTTAGTTTTATGCCATTTTTTTCTCCAATATCTTTTATTTCAGAACACACATTCTCTAAAGTTAAAAGATTTGTACTTGTTAATTTTATTCTAGCTTCTTGGGGCATGTATTTTCACACTTTTACTTTTTGTTTGCATCGTACTTTTCTGTTATACTTTTAACTATTCCGGCGGCAATAGTTGTTCCCATATCCCTTAGAGCAAATCTCCCTATTTCTGGAAATTCTTTAAAGGTTTCAATAGCCAAGGGTCTAACCGGCTTTATACGCACTATAGCGGCATCACCTGTTTTTAAGAACTTTGGTTTTTCTTCGGTTATTCCACCAGTTTTAGGATCTATTTTTGCAACAAATTCTGACAAAGTAGCAGCTACCTGCGCCGTATGTGCATGTAAAACAGGAGTATAGCCTGGAGCCATTGCAGTCGGATGATGAATTACAATTATCTGGGCTTCAAATTCTTTTGCAACACTTGGTGGGTTATCAACATTCCCAATCACATCACCCCTATGAATAAGTTTTTTATCCACACCTCTCAAGTTAAATCCGATATTATCACCGGCTTCAGCAGAATCCATTTGGGTGTGGTGTGTTTCTATAGACTTCACCTCGCCAGACACACTTGCAGGCATTACTATAACTTTTTGATTAGACTTTATCGTACCTGTTTCAACACGTCCTACAGGAACTGTGCCTACTCCAGTAATAGAATATACATCCTGAATAGGTATACGCAATGGTTTGTTGATTGGTTTTTCAGGTACCGTAAATGAATCTAATGCTTCAGCTAATGTGGATCCTTTGTACCAAGGCATATTTGGTGATTTTTTTACGAGATTATCACCTTTCCAGGCAGAAACAGGAATAAAATTCACTTTAGATGTATTGTATCCAACCATTTTTAGCATTTTTTCCACTATTCCCTTAACCTCATTAAACCGAGCCTCAGTATAACCTGCATCATCCATTTTATTTAATGCGACAACAATTTGACCCACACCGAGGGT
>JBNJLU010000303.1:0-3032 GCA_050591185.1 Candidatus Nitrosocosmicus sp. | reverse complement strand
AATTCAACATGTTCATCATTTATTCCAGGTATAAGAATTGGGACGTCACTTTCATACCGAAAGGCGGCGGCAGTACTGATAACAGGAACATGAGTTGCTAATTTGGGTTCAATTGTTTGAGCAGCATCAGACTCTATGGCAGTAAAAATGAGGTCAAAATCTTTGGGGTTAATATCGTCTAACCTAGATATAACAGTATCACGAATGTAATCTGGGACCGGTTCTCGATTATGCCATTTTAGAATTCCAGATTGGGTATCCCGGATTGCATCGATATATTTTTTTCCGGCAGATCGCTCAGAAGAAACAACATGAGTTAAATTAAACCATGGATGCCTATTGAGCGCAACAACAAACTCCTGTCCAACAGCTCCAGTTGAGCCGATTAATGCCACATTCAACACAATATAAGAAAATTTAAAACATTTAATAATCCTTTTTAAATCAATACAAAACTAAAATAATTACAGGACCAATAAAAAAACAAGTAAAGGCAACAATATGAAAAAAACTAAATCAAGCTTTTTTAATTGCCATCATGGAGGAATTTACTCTGTAAAGAACAGCAAATCAGTGAAAATCGATTTTAGTTCCAACACTAATCCTCTAGGTATTTCAAAGAATGTTGTAAAATCTTTAATTGAAAACATTAACCTATCATATTCTTATCCTGATCCAAACTGCATTGAGTTAAAGAATGATATTTTAAGTTATTTGAATTGCAATATTGACGATACAGATCACATAATTACAGGTAATGGCGCAACTGAATTGATTCACTATTTCTCATCCGCTTTTGTAAAAAAAAAGGTTATGATCCCTTCTCCAACCTTTTGCGAGTATGAGCTCGCATCAAAAAGAAATAACGCAAAAATCATACATTCCCAAGTTAAAGACGATTTTCAAATAGATTCAGAATTTATAGTGAAAAACGGCAACAATCCCAACAATGAAATAACCACAATTTTTTTATGCAATCCAAATAACCCAACAGGAAAGGATTCAGTAAAACAAATAATTGAAATATTAGAAAAAATTGATGGCAAAATTACAATATTGTTAGATGAATCCTATGTTGAATTTATAAATAACAAAGATGAAAAAAGGTATAACTATTTTATCAATTTAGTCAAAGAATTCAATAATCTGGTAATTCTAAGATCCATGACCAAAACATGCGGACTTGCAGGGCTTAGGGTAGGATACGCAATATCAAATAAAAAAACAATTGAAAAAATGAATGGCAAAACAATTTCATGGAATGTAAACGGGTTGGCGCAAATTGCTGCACGGGTAGCATTGAAAGACAAGAACTATTTAGATTCTGCAAAAAAAATTATCGAAATTGAAAAGAAAAAAAGTTTTGACATGCTAAAAAAAAATAATAAGGTGAAACCCATCCCTACTGATGTCAATTTCTATTTGATTGAAATTTTAAGTGACGAATCCTCAACAGAATTAACAGACACACTACTAAGTAAAAATAATTTACTTGTAAGAGATTGCAAGAGTTTTACTGGAATGAATGACAAATTTATAAGAGTAGCAATAAAAACACCTAGGGAAAACAAAGAACTATTTAGAGCCCTGGATAAAGCATTATGAAATCAAAACTATTAATGATTCAAGGAACGTCATCAGGTGCAGGTAAAAGCCTAATGGTTACAGCCCTCTGTAGGATTCTGTCCAACAAAGGCTACAAGGTTGCGCCATTTAAGTCTCAAAATATGTCATCATATATATTCAAAATTGACAATTCAGACAAAATAATAGCACATGCTCAGGCAATACAGGCACTGGGAGCCAGGACACAACCTGACGTAAGAATGAACCCAATTCTGTTAAAACCAATAGGTAACTATGAAAGTGAAGTTTATCTATTGGGGGAATTTTATTCGAAAATGACAGCTAGAGAATATTATGCAAACTTTGTTCTCGAAAAAGGATTTAAACTGGCCCTAAATGCGTTTAAAAGCCTAAAGAAAGAAAACGACATAATTTTATTGGAGGGGGCTGGTTCACCAGCCGAAATTAACATTATGAAGCAAGACATAGCAAACATGATTTTAGCTAAAAGAGTGAAGGCTCCAGTAATTCTTGTTGCAGATATTGAGAGAGGTGGATGTTTTGCTAGCATTTTAGGGACACTTTTATTATTAAAACCAAAATACAGGCATTTAATAAAAGGAATATTAATCAATAAATTTCGCGGAGATAAACAAATTCTAATACCCGCAATAAGAAGAATTGAATCAGAAACCAAAAAGCCGATTTTAGGCATTGTCCCCAAAATAAATCACCACGTTCCCGAAGAAGATACACTTGACGGTCAAAAAAAAGGAAATACCGCAAACCGCAACAAAAACTCGGAGGCAATAAGCACAGAAATAGATAAAGTTTCCAAAGTAATAGAATCTACAATAAATATCGAATATATTTTAAGAGATATTTTGAAATGAAATAGAATAATAAATGATACAATACCCGTTACAAGAAATAATCATTTCAATAATTTGTTTTTCGGTTTCTTTTGATTATTTAATCGGAGAGCCACCAAACCGTATTCATCCAGTTGTTTGGATTGGAAAAACCATAAACTTTTTCACATGTCAAATAAAAAAAAAAGGAAATAACAAAGCACATGGTGTGTTAAATGAAAAAATTCAGGGATCTATTTTGGCCATATCTTTGACATCCACAATAGGAATACTATCTTATCTGGCATTAGTATCATCATTGCATTCATTAGGGATAATAGCATTTACCCTACTATCCACTTTTATACTAAAATCAATGTTTTCAATAAAATCGATGGATAAGCACATCAATGATATCTTAAAAGATATTGAGGGAAAAGATATTGATGGAGCGCGTTTGGATTTATCAAAAATTGTTAGCAGGGATACTAAAACACTGTCTGAAGAAAAGATATTATCTGCCTGTATAGAGTGTATAGCTGAAAGTTTTGTGGATGGTATTTTATCCCCTTTGTTTTATTTTGGAATTTTAAATATTCCGGGTGCAACCATGTT
>JBNJLU010000302.1:0-3044 GCA_050591185.1 Candidatus Nitrosocosmicus sp. | reverse complement strand
TGACGTTGGGAGTGGTGTTTTCAGGTTTGATGACGTTGGGAGTGGTGTTTTCAGGTTTGATGACGTTGGGAGTGGTGTTTTCAGGTTTGATGACGTTGGAAGCATCGTTAGAAGGGGGATTAACTTTACTTATGTTTTCAGTGCAATCCTGAGGAGAACCAACAATAGTACTTGTCATCATACTGGCCATGCAATCGGTTGTATAAGCAATTAATGGACTATCAGAATAAAGGCCTGCTTGTCCATAGGAAACTGCAATGTTTGAAGGGTATAGCGAGATTAGCGATATAAATAAAAATATCACCATAAAAGAATGGGTTTTGTTTGATATATGCACAATAAAATTAAACATTCATACTTTATATTACGCACTTTAGAATTCTAGTAGCAAATTTGCAATACGACTATTACGCATAATTAAAACAGGTTTTTTTATAAATAAACACATTTGAGGTATGCGTAAAAATAAAGATAATACAAATTTACAGAATGTACTTTTAGAACAGTAATTACTTTACAGAATCATGATCACAAGGCAATGGATTTTATATCTCATTATAGTAACCTGATTTATTAAATGCAACACATATTGATGTTAAAACCATAATCTTTTGTAACAGAGTATATAATTGCCTGTTTCTGTGATAATTGTAGAATATGCAGAAAATCCGCCTACCGTTTAACCATTACCTCTTTTAATTTAGGGGCCAGAATGGCAAATAATGAATATCAAAATGAATCAATCCATAAAAACAACATAGAATACCAAATATCCTACACATGGTTTGTTAAATCCTTTTATATGACAAATATATATATAATCAAAAATACTTATTATAAATATTATATTATATAATGATTTTATGATATATTTCAGTGCAATGCAAAGAACACATTGATCATTTAAACATGTTATATAAAAAAAAGGATGGTTGATTAGTAATAATGAAAAAAATTGAGATAATAGTTCCAGACCGACAATTAGATACTGTTAGTGGAATTTTAAAAGATAACAATATAGGCGGAATGAATCACTATCGTATCCAAGGAAAAGGAAATATTAAAGCTGAACCAGTCTCGGTTGGACGAGGTACTATGCAGTATACTCCTGAATTTATACCCAGAACAAAAATTGAAACTGTAGTAAAAGATGAATTGGTTGAAACAATTGTAAAAAGCCTGTTAGACAGCTTAAGCAACAAAATAGGTGGCAAAATTTTTATAACTGATGTTCAAGAGGCAATCGACATAAGAACTAAATCTAGAGGCGATTCCGCTCTTTAATATTTTTATTTTTGTGCCTTAACAATTAATTATAATAATTTTATTGATTCATTTATTAGCAATGCTTAAAAAGATTATTACTTTTTTTATGTTGTGAACAAGCTAGTATGGTGTTTTAACTGCAATTCTCTTCAATCAATTTGTCTGCATGATAATTGTAATGTTCATTGTTCTTTATGTTTTAAGATAAATGAGATATTCTTAAAAAGTAACACCTAATCTCTTTTCGATTTTGATTATTTCTCCCACAGTTTGATTCATTGCAGATTCTGCAATATCACTGGCATGTTCTACAGTTCTACGGATATCTTCCAACATTAATTTGATTCTAGCATTAGTATTTTGGGCATCTGCAATTTTGTTTTCCTCAGAATCTAAGAACCTCACAAGTTCTTTTTCTAAACTCAATACATTTTCTGATTTATCTGCTATTTTATCTGCCAAATAATAATCCCGCCTTAAGAACGCCTCCACAGATGAGTTTAAAACCTCCAATGAGGAGTTGCTTAACTTTTCTAATTTTTCCATTATCGATACGGGAACTGGATCGGGGTTATCCATGGACTTTAACGCAATTCTAGTTGCATGATCGGCCACTCTCTCAATACTTTTTACAGTAGCTCTATAGCTTAGACAGTCTGATGGATGTTTTAACCCTATCTCCTGCAGGATTCTTTCATTATTTGTTGCCATTACTAGGTTCCTTAGTATATATAGACTGAATCTGTCTACCTCATCATCGGATTTAACTACGCCATTTGCCATTTCATAATTTTTTTCTTTTAATGCGGTTATTACATCTCTATGCATTGAGGACGCTATTAAGAACATTCTTCTTACTGCAGTATTAACCGATAATTCGGGTAATGTCAACAACACTTGGATTGTAATTATATCTGATGAGTCTGCAATAATTTCTGTTCCAATCAAGCTTCGTCGCACTATTTCCCTTACTGCTTCTCTTTGTATTGGTTGGATCCGCCCTGTCTTTGACTTTAGATTGATATAATTATATCCTGATAGATAAATTGATACTATTTTTCTCTTTAGCGTATTTGGTCCCTCATCAATTAAAACTAGGGTAGTAACCTCATTTATGGAGTCTTGTAGTCTTTTTTCTTGTTCTGTGGTGATAGATAACGAATTATTGGAGGTTCTAGATATGGAAACATGATCCCCAGCTTTTAGTTTCATTTCTTCAATCCATTTTTTTGGTAATGACAGTATGTATGTGGATCTTCCTGTAAATTGAATTTTTCTGACATCAGAGTGTGTATTCTCCAATAACTAAGTATATTTAATAATTGTATATAGATGTTTTAAATCATCATAGAACATCTCCAAAGTACATACCATCAGTTTTTTGTATTAGATAACCTTGATTTTTAAAAAAGATATCGCATAAATTAATAATAGAATATATTATCGGAATTGAAACAAGTGTTATTGACAGAAAATTCTGTCAGAGATATAAATAACATCAAAGAATTAGAATCAATAAAATATGAATTCCAAATTAGGTGCAGTCATTATCAACTCGAGTATTCCTCAAATGACAAAGCAATTAGCTGTCCAATCTGTGGAAAAATATGGAATTTTGTGGAGGAAAAAGGGTTTTCCAAATTGATTCAAGTTTATAAAGCAGAATTAGATTAACCTTTTTCTTTATCCAATAGCTTTTTAAAAAGGTATATTTTTTTAAATTTATTTAATATGTATATTAATATGCCCACTATTATAACCGCTAAAATAGCCTGGAT
>JBNJLU010000301.1:0-3061 GCA_050591185.1 Candidatus Nitrosocosmicus sp. | reverse complement strand
TAACTGAAGACGACATAAAGAAAGTTAATCTATTTAATAAAGGAGTCAATAAAATGTCTGAAGAAAAGTTTGAAGAGGCTATTAAGATTTTTGATCTAGCATTAAGAATAGACCCTCATTTTGTAGATGCAATAATTAAAAAAGGGTATTCACATTTCCATTTAAATCACTACAATCTCGCAGTGACATTTTTTGATCAGGCTCTAGAAATTAACATTAACGATCCTGAAGTTTGGAATTTAAAAGGATTGGTATACTATAAATCAAAAAACTATGAAAAGGCTATAGACTGTTGTGAAAAGGCTATAGACTTAAATCCAAATGTAGCTATGGTATGGTATAATTATGCTTGTTATTTAACTTTGAGCGGAAAAATAGCAGAAGGCATGGAAGCCTTAAAAAAATCTATAGAATTAGACATATCTAATGCAAAAAAAGCTGTAAGAGATAAAGACTTTATCAATGCCCACATGGAAGATGATTATAAAAGGATTATTGAGGTGGTTATATTAGAATCCATAAGACAAGGAAATGATCATCTTGGAAAGATATTATGGGTTACAGGTTTGAGTAGGGAAGAGATACAGGATGCTACAACAAGGTTAGTAAACAAGGGTTTATTGTTTAAAAATATAAAAAAAACTTTTACTGGAACAGATGAACAATATGAGCTAACACAAGCTCTTGTTGCTAAAGTCGGAATAGAAAAAAGATCATCAAAGTCATTTGAAGGAAAAAAGGAAATATTTTTCTCCACTCAACAGATAAAAGATATAAGCAAAATTCTAAATGATGCTTCAGAGCATTCAGAAAGAAATGAATTAAATTTGTTATTAAACAGTATAGATAAACTACTAAATCCTGTACTACACGGAACAGTTATTTTAGATAATTTCTTTGAGGAACATAGAGAACTAAGATTATTCAGTAGTAGACTAAAAGAAAAAGGTCATGAATATCTCAATTTACACAGAGAAGAAATATCGAAATTTATGTTTGAATTTGATAAAAAGATAAAGGGACAATAACAAAACATATTAATCCATTTATTTAAAACTCACTTTGTTATTTTCAATTTTTAACTTATCATTAGTAAAGAGATTAATAGCTTTTTTGTATATCTTATGCTCCTCAATTAAAATACGCTCGGATAAAACTAATTCCGTATCAGTATCAAAAACAGGAACACATTCTTGAAGTATTATTGGCCCTGTATCAATAGCATCATCTACAAAATGCACAGTGCATCCTGAAATTTTTACACCTGCATCCAAAGCTTGTTTTTGGGCATGCAAGCCTTTGAATGATGGAAGCAAAGATGGATGTATGTTTATTATTCTATGTTTATACATATTAACTAAATAAGGGCTAAGTATTTTCATGAAACCCGCCAAGCATACTAATCCATTGCTGGGTTGAATATCATAAGATTTTAGAACATGGACGATCTTTTCATCAAACTCATTATTTGATAGATTATCATTCATAATTAATTCGGTGTTAATCCCATAACGATCTTTTGCAAGATGTAATCCAATCGATTCTCTTTTATTAGATATTACTAAAACCTTATTCACATTTAAGATATATTTATTTTTTATAGCATCTAAAATAGCGATCATATTGCTACCTCTACCTGAAATTAAAATAGATAAATTTACCAATAAAAAGAAATGGACCATTCAAAATTAATAGTTTTTCGTATTTTAACTATCAATAAAAATATATCAAAATCAATTTATATAAAAAACATCATATAATAACTTAATCGATACAATAACCAAAACTATTGAAAAAATTTTTTGTAAGGTATTTGAGTTGGTTTTTGAAGATATTTTGGACCCAATTAAACCCCCTAACAATGAACCAATTGCGAGAATAAAACCAATAAAATAATTTGGATTTCCGTAATACATATAAATACTTAAACCAGACAGAGACGTAAATAACAAAGCAAATTGAGAAGTTGCAGCAGCATTATTCATGTTAAATTTATATAAGATTATTAAAGATGGAACAAAAATAATTCCACCTCCGATTCCAAAACAGCTAGATATAATACCTGCTAAAAATGAAAAAAAAACTAGCAAAAATAATTTAACATAACATATTCTTTTTTTATTGTCAGAAATATCATATGTTGTTGATTGTGGACCATCATTTTTTTTTATTTTTGATTTTATTATTAGATATAATGATGTGAATATTAAAATAAAAGCGAAATAAAATTTAAATTCTGACAACGAAAAAAGATTTGAAAGTACAACACCAATAAAGGTTCCGGGGATCGAGGAAATTGAAAGAATTAGTCCTATTTTGCTAGAGATTAATTTATTACGATAATAAAAAAAAGACGAAGACAAACTTGTAGAAAAAACCGAAATAAGACTAGTAGATGATATTTGGGAAGGAGAATAATTTAGGTGGCTTAAAAATGGCGAAATAATTACACCACCACCTATGCCGATTAAAGAACCAACTATCCCAGCAACTATAGAGATAAGAAAACTCATTAGGAGTTCTAAGAGCATAGATAAACAACTGGTTTTTCTTATACTATAATATATATTTAAAATCTAAATGAAATGATTCTCAAGATTAAAACTCTTTGGATGATTTTTTTGCCCAAAAAAGAATTGCAATTGTACTTATTCCTGAACCAATTATACCAGCAATCAGAGATTCTAAAAGAAATTTAGAAAACAGATTTGGAACTAAAGAGTTAAACAAGTCGATAATAGAAGGTAATATAATATATCCTGTTATTCCACCCAGAAAGCCTATAATCCAAAATATAAGAAATATTAGATATCTATTCATTGTATAAATCCCGTTTTTTCAAGTATAAAATCTATCAAAGACTTTGAATAATTAAATTTTTTCAGAATAATGACAATATTAAAGTTCCATAAATAAAGATATTAATATGATTTATGTCGTCCTTAGTATGTGTGATGCGTATTGACAGCAACAAAGAAAGAATTAAAACAAAAGGAAAATTTAGAAAGATTGAATAATGCAACAACAACACTTGAGGCATTAACCAAAAATAGTAATATAC